>NZ_LIWP01000001.1:0-276507 GCF_012978775.1 Campylobacter sp. RM15925 | reverse complement strand
CGAATAATGAAAACTTTTTCTTATAAAATTTATTTGAGTTTTTTGACATACTACAAAGTAGGCACGGTAGCTCTAGTAAAGCCTGTTTCTCTTTCAATAGTTATAGTACCGGTACGTCCGCTTCGAGTAGTTAATGATATAACACAATTTGTATTAAATAATCTATCGTGCTGTCTCGCAGCTCCTTGCATGGCACCATTTGGACGTCCAAAATTATCAAAAGATATGGTCTGTGTTCTATTGGCTCCGCATCCATTAAATACAATATTTACTATATCAAATGTTCTAGTTAAATTTAAATTTTGCTTAATAGATGCGGCAGGATAACCTTGATTACCAAAACCTGAGGTTAACCTTTTTTGAGGATCCAATGGGTCTACCGCAATTTGATTTAATGCGTTTGGATTGCCGCTATAGACACCACCATCTCTAAAAATAGTATATCTCCACATTCCAGCAGGCTCTCCTGTAACCGTTCCGCTATGAAACAATATCCTCCAATAGCCTCTAAACCAGTTGCCGTCTGCTGTATTAAATCTATTATCCTGCATAGCAAGGTGTTGAGTGTATCTTATATGGGAGACAATCTGATCGACGGCTTCGGCAAGATTATCGCGCTCAAGTCTTGGTATAGCCATAGCAGCTAAAATTCCTATAACAACAATAACAACCACAAGTTCAATCATAGTAAAGGCTTTTTTAAGCATTTTTATCTCTCTTTGATATAGTTAAATTTAGCTATCGATTTATTAAATTTTTCGATGGTTATATTAGCATATTTTTCTTTTATATCTAAATTTATAAGTTTGTCTTTACCGTTTTCAATTCCATAAAATTGAAGTCTAAGTGCCAACTTTTCGTTATCGGTATAAATTTTATCTACTCCTATTTTTTTAAGCTCTTCGGCTAGTTCTTTTGCTATATGGTATTTATAAGCAAAGTGTTTTTTTGGATTTTCTAAAAATTTATAAAAAATTTCATTAAATAGCGCAAAGGAAAAGCTAGCAACCAAAGAAATAATTGTAAATGTGGCTAAAATTTTATAAAATCTCCTAAACAAAGGCAATCTAACCCTATAAGAGCTAAAAAAAACTCTTACTATCAAAGGAGTTGATATCACGCAAAACGGTAAAAAATTTTCAAGTTCAAGGCGCTGTCTTGAAGATAAAACTATACAAAGACAAAATGACGTAACGACAACAAACCAAAGCAAGCTTTTTTGCTCTTTAATCCAAATTCTATAGATAGCATATACAAAATAAAAAAATACAAAAGGTGAAAAAACAGCTGCAAATACGCTAACCGTATCTAAAAAATACCCCCTTGGCTTGCCTCCTGTTTCAAAGCCGTGCAGATAAAAACAAAGTCCAAATAAAATCGCGCAAATCCAAGCCAATTTAGCGTCTCTTCTAAAAATTCCAAAAATAAAAAGCGACAAGAAAAAAACTAAAAACGATCCGCTTATAAAAGCAAGAGCGATCAAAAGCAGATAAAAAGCTAAAATTTGCCTATTTTGATAACAATACAAAGCAAGCAAGGTTAGCATTATAACAATGCCAGCGTCATTTACCAAGATCGCCGAAGCCAGGACTCCCGGCAGTAATATAAACATCGCTACGCTTATCACTCTATCGAATTTACGTTTTAAAATCGATTTTGAAACTTTATAAAGCAAAGCGACACTTATAAGATGGCAGATCACAAAAGGAAGTCTTAAAGCATAGTCGTTTTGCCCGAAAATTCCGGTTGAAATTTTTGCAAGAAGGGCTGAAATTTGATCTGTATTATAAAAAATTTCAGCCTCGTAGTAGCTTATGCTAAGCGTTGAAATTCCATACGTCAAAAAAATCACGTCGATAAAACATATAAGAAATATCAAAAACGTCTCAGAGCTTAGTACGGATTGCTTTTGCATCGTTTGCTTTATAAATTTATATATGGATATCCCAGAAAAACTCAACCCACTCGTGAGCTTCTTTTACTTTAAATTCAGGCAATATCAAAGCTTTTTGCTTGTAAAATACAGCCGCTATCTTAATATCAAGATGCGGATACATTTTTAAAAGCTCACGCTTAATCTCAACCATACTCTCTCCGGTGTCGATAATATCATCCACCAGCAAAATTTTAGTATAGTTAGTCAAATCAGGCACGTTAAATATATCGATAGTATCAAGCTTTTTAGTCTCTTCATAGTGAATCGAATTTAGCGTAAAGAGGTTTCGTTTGTTAAGTGCAACCGCAAGCGAGTGCCCCAAAGTAAGCCCTCCTCGAGCTATAGCCAAAATCACGTCCGGATCAAATTCGCTTCTTATCTCCTTAGCAAGCTCTCTTACATCTTTTTCAAATTCTTCATACGGATAATAAATCATACTCTCTCCTTTTATTGAACCCAAAATACTATAAAACTAATAAGCGCAAGGACGATTACGCCGATATTTATATGCTCAAACTCTTTTCTTAAGAGCCTAACTATCAAATACGCCAAAAATCCGCAAGAAAGTCCATTGGTAATCGAGTAAGTAAGCGGCATAATAACTACTATCAAAAACGCGGCAACGCTTATGGCGGGATCTTTGAAATTCACATGCGCAAGCTCGTTAAACATAAGCACGCCAACCATTACAAGCACGGGATACACTGCGTTTGAAGGGATAGCCTTAAAAAGAGGAAGCATAAAAATAGTAAGCACAAACAAAAGTCCGCAAAATACCGCAGTAAGACCTGTTCTTCCGCCCTCCTCCACACCGCTTGCACTCTCTACGAACGAAGTTGTGGTACTAGTTCCCACCAAAGACCCCACTACCGTAGCTACGGCATCGGCTTCAAGAGTCTTTTCAAGCCTTTTTATACCTTCATCGCTATGCTCATCAAATATCCCCGCTCTATTTCCCACTCCGGCAAGCGTTCCTACCGAGTCAAAAAGATCGGTTACGAAAAATGTAATGATAACAGGCAAAAGAGCAAGAGAAAATGCGCTTGCTATATCAAGCTCTAAAAATATAGGTGTGATGGATGCAGGTTCTGAGAAAAATTCTTTCGGATAAGGGGCGATTTTAAAAACCCATGCGATTATAGAAGTAGATAGTATGGCAAGGATGAAAGCCCCTTTTACTCTCCAAGCCCAAAATGCAATAACAAAAAGCAGTCCTATGAGACCTAGCATTACATTTGTATCTTTTAAATTTCCAAGTCCTACGAGCACGGCATCGTTATTTACGACTATGCCCATTTGTTGAAGTCCGATGAAGCTTATAAACACGCCTATACCTGCACTTATAGCTCGGCGAAGATCGATAGGGATTGATTTTATGACCCAAATTCTAAAATTCGTAAAAGAGAGCGCTAAAAATATAATACCCGAGATAAAGACCACTCCAAGCGCAGTCTGCCAAGGAATTTTCATACCGATTACAAGACCGAAAGTAAAATAAGCGTTTAATCCCATTCCGACGCTCATCGCAACAGGAGTATTCGCCCAAATTCCGTTAAGCGCGGTCGCAAAAAACGTTATAAGCGCAGTTGCCGTTATAAGCGCGTCCATAGGCATACCGGCTTGACTCATGATGATAGCGTTTACCGGCACGATATACATCATCGTTAAAAACGTCGTAAGTCCGGCATTTAGCTCTTGCTTAACGCTAGTGCCGTGCTCCTTTAGCTTAAAATAATCCATTCTTTCTCCTCTTTTAATAAATTTTTAACTCATTATAAAGACTATCGCGCTCTACAGGAATGAAACCTGAGCTTTTTATAAGCTCTATGAAGCTTTTCATATCCATTCCTCTTGCGCTTTTTGCGCCTGCTGCGCTTTGAATGCTCTCTTTTTGGATAGTGCCGTCAAGATCGTCTGCGCCAAATTCTTGCGCAACCATCGCCAAATTTATCGTAGAAGTAGCCCAGTAAGCTTTTATGTGAGGCACATTATCAAGCACAAGACGCGATATAGCCATAGTTTTTAAAATTTCAACCGAGCCTATAAATTTGCTAACTTTTATAAAATTATTATCGCGCTGATAGACAAGCGGAATAAAGGCGTTAAAGCCTTTTGTGATATCTTGCAAGTCGCGAATTCTAAGCATATGATCGATCCTGTGAGCTTCGTTTTCCACATGACCAAAAAGCATTGTGGCGTTGCTCAGCCTTCCTTTTTCATGCCAAATTTTATGAATTTTAAGCCAGTTTTCGCTACTTACTTTACCTTTGCAAATTTTAGCCCGAATTTCCTCGTCAAATATCTCGGCTCCGCCTCCCGGCATACTATCTACACCGTATTCGACCATCTTTTCTACTACTTCTTCATAGCTTAAGCCGTGATGACGAGATAAGAAATCAACCTCTGCTGCAGTTAGCGCTTTGACGTGTAAATCAGGATAACTTTGCTTAATTTTTCTAAAAATTTCAAGATACCACTGCCAGCTTGTATGAGGGTTGTGCGCCGAGACGATATGTATCTCCTTAGCACCGTTTTTTACGCTGGTAGCGACATCTGCCATAATTTCATCGTGGCTCATCGTGTAAGGATTTGGATTTTTCCTATGAGAAGAAAAAGCGCAAAATTTGCACACATCAGCGCAGATATTGGTCGGATTTATATGGCGATTAACGTTAAAAAAAATCTTCTTGCCGTGCATTTGCTTGCGTTTGATATTAGCGAATTTACCGAGAGTAAAGAGATCAAGCTCATAAAGCTTTAAACACTCTTTGCGAGAAAGTCTATCGCCGCTTTGTAGTTTTTCAATCAAATTTGTCAATTTTACTCTGTCCGTTTTTAGAAATAATAGAGCGATTATAGGTAAAAAAAGCTTTGTTTTTGCAAAATTTTAGTATGATTTATGAAAATTTCAGAAAGGCGCGTATGCAAAAAACGGCTTTAAAGAAGGAAAAAATAGACTTTTTAGAGCTAAAAGAGAGATTTAAAAATTACGAGATAAATTTAAAACAAGAGCTTAAAAAACTACAAGGAAAAGGCTTTGTAAATTTCATCTCAAAAGAGAGCGATGAGCTCATAAAGCTCTGCTTAAATGCCGTTTTAAATGAAATTTTTGATGACTTCCTGCCCGATCTTGACAGAATTCCCATCTGTATAATCGCAACCGAAAAATATGCTCAAAATTTAGTAAGCCTTAACTCCGTGCTTGAAATTTTAGTAGTCTATAAAAATTCAAGCGGATTTAACGTAAGGCAAATTTTAAAGCTCGTTTTAAAAGCTCTTAGCGAGTGCGGACTAAATTTAAATATCAAAACGTCAGAAGTCGGCGAGATAATAAAAAATTTTAAAAACGACTTCAAAGCCAAAGCCGCACTTAGCAAAATTCGATTCATAGCAGGCTCGAAATACATGTATAAGCTCGCAAGGGCTGAAATTTACGTGGCAAGAGAGCATGACAGGCAAGAAAACTTAAAACACTATATGAAAATTTTTGGCACGTTTAATGAGATAAAAAACCTTAATCAAGAGCCGAATTTAAAATCGGATTTTGGCGGAAGCGATGAAATTTATTATCTGACTTGCGCGCTAAACGGCTTTGAAAATGAGATAAGCCTGCGCTCACAGATGCTTAAATTTATCGACGAAAAGGAGCTTAGCTCTTTAAATTTGGCGATTGATTTTATACTTTGCATAAAATCGGCTCAAAATTTACTATTAAATTCAGATCATTTTAGTTCGCAAAATTTAAGCCAGATAACGGCTTTAATGCAGACAAAATCCAAAAAAACGCAAGAAACAACTAGCATCATCTCTCAAAAACTGCTTAGCTGTATGCATACGGTGGGTATTTACGCAAGATATCTTACAAGCTCGTTTTATCGCTCAAATTTCACTAGCGAAGCAAGCTTTAACGAGCTAAAAACGGCAAGACTTAAAAATGGATTTTATAGAATCGAAAATACTGTTTACACTCCGCTCAAAAAGCGTCCTACAAGCTTAAATTCGGTGCTTTTAGAGCTTCTTGAGCTTGGAGATATGGACTATAAATTTGACATAAGCGCTATCTTTTACATAAAACGCGCAGTCGCAAAAAAAGGCGAAAGCGAAAAAACGCTTGCAAATTTCAAAAAACTTTTGCAGAAAAACAACAGCCACTGCATAATAAAAGCGCTACTTGACGCTGGAATTTTGCTAACTATCGTAAAGCCGATGGAGCACACAAGACACCTTGCGGTATTTGACGGATATCATAAATTTAGCGTCGATGAGCACTGCGTAACTAGCCTTAAATTCCTTGAAAACATAAAAGATAAATTCATAAAATCCCTATACGACGAGCTTTGCATAGAGGGCAAAACTATGCTAAAGCTGGTTGCTCTTCTGCACGATGTAGGCAAGGGCTTGCCGGGCGATCACAGTATAACGGGAGCAAATATATTTAGAGCCTACGCAATGAAGCTAAATTTAAGCGCAAAAGCCGTAAATATAGGCGTAACGCTGGTTAGATACCATACTCTTATGAGCGATACGGCAAACCGTGAAGACATCTACAATCAGCGAACTATTTTTAGCTTCATATCAAAGCTAAACGACAAGCAGACCCTAAAGCTGCTTTATATCCTTACTTACTGCGTGATAAATGCAACCGACGAGAAGCTTTATAATCCTTATATAGCAAGACTTTTGAAAGAATTTTATCTCATCTCGCTTGAGAGCTTTGAGGATGAAAATTTGCTTGATGAAGCTACAAGAAGGGCTAAAAAAGAGCATAGCATAAGGCGAAATCCGGAATTTGTAAAACTTAGCGAAAATTTAAAAGATAAGATATTTTCCATCCCTTCAAATTTGCTCTTTATCAAGTATCAGCCTTCAGATATCATAAATATCGCGAATTTAGCGCAGTCTTCAAAAGAACTGAGCGTATTTACACAAAATCATCAAAATTTTAGCATTAAGATTATCATAAAATCTCATCCTAATTTGGCTTTAGCGCTTTCAAATTTAGCACATTTAGATCTTGCCTATATGGAAATTTTTGAACTGTTTGACGATAAATTTTATATAAGGCTTGAATTTAATAAAAATGTTCGCACAAGCGAGCTTGAAAGCGTTAGAAATTTGATCACGCTTTCGCTTGAAAGCAATAATAAAATCAATGTTTCAAAGCCGACAATACTAAAAGAGGAGCTTAGTTTTGATACTAATCATTCAAAAGATTACGCTAAACTTTGCATAAACGCAAAAGATCAGCGCGGGCTTATGGCTTACGTGATGATGGTTTTTGAAAATTTGGGTATAAAAATAGCAAGCGCAAGAATTCAAACTATCAAAAATCGCACGCGAAATCTATTTTTAATAGAGAAGTCAGACGTCGCGCCGTATAATGAAAATAAAATTTTAAATCTACTAATAAGTGAGTAAAAATGTGTGGAATCGTAGGATACATAGGAAATCAAGAGAAAAAAAATATAATTTTAGGCGGTCTAAAAGAGCTTGAGTATAGAGGCTATGACTCTGCGGGAATAGCGGTAATGAGCAATGATGACATATCTTATTTTAAGGCCGTAGGCAAGCTTGAAAATTTAGTCCAAAAGTGCGAAAATTTTAGCTCAAGCGGCTTTGGTCTAGCTATCGGACACACTCGCTGGGCGACGCACGGAAAGCCTACGGAGATAAATGCACACCCGCATATCGGCGAGCACTCTTTCGTGATTCACAACGGCATCATAGAAAACTATAAAGAGATAAAAGATGAGCTTGAGGCAAAAGGGGTTAAATTCCTAAGCCAGACCGATACGGAGGTGATAGTTCATCTATTTGAAGAAATTTTAAAAGAAAAAAAAGATGTTTTTGAAGCTTATAAGGCTACTATAGCACGCCTTGAAGGTGCTTATGCGACACTTTTAATAACCAAGCTTGAGCCAAATAAGATATTTTTCGCTAAAAACGCGGTGCCTTTAATAATCAGCAAAAACAAAGACGGCGAAGTATTTTTCGGCTCATCAGATGCGGCTCTTATAGGCATTTCAGACGAGGCTATCTATCTTGAAGACGGGATGTATGGCTATGCAAGGCTTAATGACATAAATATCTTTAAAAACGATAGCAAGTTAAATTTATCCTTCGTAAAACTGCCTCAAGATAAGGCTTACGCTCAAAAAGAAGGGTATAAATTCTTTATGGAGAAAGAAATTTACGAGCAAAGCAGCGTCGTTACCGAAACATTAATGGGGCGAATTAAAGACGAACAGGTAAAACTCGAGGAGCTTCAAGAAGACTTTTTAGAAGGTATTGGCGACATCATATTTTGCGCTTGCGGTACGAGCTATCACGCCGCGCTTGCTGCAAGCTACCTATATGAGCGCATCGCAAAAATTCGCGCTAAAGTCGAAATAGCAAGCGAATTTCGTTACCGAGAGCCGATTTTAAATAAAAGCTCGTTATTTATCGTCATCTCTCAAAGCGGCGAAACGGCAGACACTCTTGAAGCGCTAAAAATAGCCAAAAACGCAGGACTTAAGACTATAGCTATCTGCAATGTCGATAACTCCTCTATCGTCCGACTTGCCGACACCGCGATATTAACTCGCGCAGGCATAGAAAAGGGAGTTGCCAGCACAAAAGCCTTTGCAACGCAAGTCATCACGCTTTGGCTGCTCTGCTTGCAAATTGCGCAAATTAGACGAACTATAGATAAAAATATGCTAAAAGACGAGATAAAAGCCCTGCTTCATATACCGCAAATTTTAAATATCAAAGATGATTTACAAGAAAAAATTCGTAGGCTTTCTAAGCATTACCTGCACGGACACGGATTTTTCTTTATCGGCAGGGATATCTTTTATCCGCTTGCACTTGAGGGCGCACTTAAGCTAAAAGAGATAAGTTATCTGCACGCAGAAGGCTATCCTGCCGGCGATATGAAGCACGGACCTATCGCGCTTGCAGATGAAAAGCTATTTACGATCGCCCTGCTTCCAAAAACTACTCTTTATGAAAAGAGCAAAAGCAACGTAGAAGAGCTTGCCGCAAGAGACGCTTATATATTAGTTATAAGTCCTGAGGAGTTTGAATTAAGCGATGATTTTATCAAAACAAGCAAGCAGACTCATCCTATGAGCGAGTTTTTTGAGATGATGATAATCCTTCAAATTTTTGCTCTTGAGATCGCGGTTAGGCTCGGAAATGACGTGGATATGCCAAGAAATTTGGCTAAAAGCGTAACGGTCGAGTAAATAACTATCAAAGCTAAAGCAGGACTAGAAAAATCCGCTTTGGCTTTTAAATTTAGTTGATGCCTAAAATTTCAGCCAATTTTTCTTTCGCCTCTTTACTCCACTCGCAAATCGTCAAAATTTCACCGTTTTGACAAATTTTCTCTTCACTAAATTCGCAGTATTCTTTAAGCGCATTTTTATATCCGGCCCTTACGCAAGCTTTTTTGCCTTCTAAAAATCCCGCTCCTGCGTAGATGAGAGCACCTAAATCAAAGGCTATTTTAAGCCTTGCACTTGATGCACTTTTAATCCAGCTTAAAAATATCTCATCGTATCTAAGTCCAAGCGCGCCCATACCGTCAGGCACTATCACGCAATCATACCCGTAAAGGCTTTCACCGTAAATTTCAGGCGAAATTTTAAGTCCATGCTCATCTACTATCTCGCTTTTAAAAGCACAAATTTTCACGTTACTTCTTAAATCGGCAGGAAACATCTGCCAAATTTGAGCGAAACTTAATAAATTAATCTTATCGTAAATCACAATTGCCGTCTTCATAATTATTCCTTTTTAATAAGTATAGGTTTTAAAAGATTAAAATTCAATTCCGCAAATTTTAACCCTTTTCTTAGCCAAATAAACATAAAATAAAACCTAATTAGCAAACAAAGGCTTAGCCATGATATATCAAGATGATTTTATATTTATAGAGCGTGAAGAGAGCGAAATTCCTTGGATTAAAATTTTTACTAAAACTCCTTTTGTGGAGCTTAGCGACTGCGATGAAAGGACTAGAAACAGGCTATTTGAAGCGCTGCTTATCGCCGAAAAAACTATGATAGAGTTTTATAAACCCAAAAAGATAAATATCGCAAGCTTTGCAAACTACGTCCCGAGAGTTCATCTGCACGTTATGGCTAGGTTTGAGACTGATAGCTTTTTTCCTGAGCCGATGTGGGGTAAAAAACAACGCGAAGGCAAGCTGGATTTGCCAAGCTTTAGCGAATTTTGCGAAATTTTAACAAGAAAGCTAAAAAATGAATAAAAAATTCGCCTTCATAACCGCGCTAGCAGCATTTGCTTTGATGTGCTTTTTGATATTTTACTGGATAGAGTATGAAAAAGAGGTTGAGATAGAAAATATCAAAAAAATTCTTGACTTTCAAACGCAAATTTTAAACAAAAACATAGAGGAAGAAAAGCTCTCCGCGATGACGGTCGCGGTGCTTCTATCGGAAAGCGAAAATATCAAAAAGTGCTTTTTGGAAGATAACAGAACTCACTGCATGCATACTTTGCACGATTTTACTCACATGCTTGAAAAAGTGCCGATATTTAAAAACGTCAGATTTCACCTTCATACGCCCGAGCTAAAGAGCCTTGCAAGAAGTTGGATACCTATGTATAACGACAATCTTTCAAGCTTTCGCTTTATGCTAAAAGAAGCTAAAAAAGGGGTTGTAGCAGGCATAGAAACAGGTAGAGCCGGAGCCCTCATAAGATCTGTTGCGCCGGTTTTTAAAGATAATAAAATTTTAGGAAGCGTTGAAGTTTTGCTTGATTTTGGACATCTGAGCGAATTTTTTTTAGATCAAGGAGTTGATCTCTTTGTGCTGCTTGATAAGTCCTCAAGCTCGCCTTACCAGGCAGAAGAAGAAAGCGGCATAATCCAAAACTACCATCTTATAAATAAAGAGTATGCGAATTTAAACGTATTGCCGATACTAAAAGACATTGATTTTAAAGATAATCAATTTTACAAATTTGACAATCACAACTTCGCTATAAAGCCTATGCTTGATTCTCAAAACAAGCGCATAGGCTACTTCGTGATATACTTTAACTCAAATCAAAAGGAGAGAAATTTATCGAAATTAAACATCTGGTTTAAAAACTAATCAAGCAGATGTTTTGAGTAAGGAGTGAATTTATAAGTAAATTTACTACCCTTGCCCAGCTCCGAAGTTACGCTATAGCCGACGCTATTTTTCACACAGATACTTTGGACGATATTTAACCCAAGCCCAAAGCCCCCCTGAACTCCCTCGTCTCTAACGTAGCGTTTCCAAATTTTATTCGTATCTTTTATCCCTTCGCCAAAATCCTCCACCTCAAATATAATCCAATCGTCTTCAAGCTTTAAAGTTACGTTTATAACGCTTCCCGGAGAGCTATATTTAACCGCGTTACTAAGGTTGTTATCCACTATCCTGCCAGCTTCTATCTTACTCATAAAAATTTTTAGATCAGGCTCTATAAAGTCGTAAATTTTAATGTTTTTTGACATGGCAAAGCCTCGCATATAGCGCGCTCTTTCAAGACAAAATTCGCTGAAATTTAAAATTTCGGGCGGAAAGAGTATGTAGCTGTGTTTTATGTAATACTCGACATCTTCATAGGTTATTTGCATCTGCTTTAAGGCTGAGCGCATTCTGGCCGTGTATTTGTTGTCGATATTAAGCATCTCTAAATTTATGCCGACTACTCCAAGCGGGGTTTTAAGTTCGTGCATAGCGTCATTAAAAAAGCTGTTCATATATTTTTTAGCGTCTTTATAGGGCTTTATACTACTTACAAAAGACAGATAAAGAGTGAAAAAAACAACTATCAATATAAACACGAGCATTAGCGTAGCTATAAAAAATATCCTTGCGCTGTTTTGTTTTTTGGATATTACAAGATAGTAAATTTCATCTTTTATCTTAAGGTAACTTTTGTAAAAGAGATAACCGTTTTCCTCTTTGGTGATGAATTTTAGATTTTTTGGCGTGATATCCAAATTTGAAACGATCTTTTTTTCTCTCAGATCAAATATCGCGTAACGATATATTAATGATGAGGGAATAGCTTCGTTTCTTTCTAAATTTTGGCGAATTTCGCCCTCATACTCCATAAGCTCAAAGATATTTTTAGAGTATTCGTCCTTCATGCTTAAATTTATAATCTCATAGCTTTGAAACAAAAAAAGAGTCATGATCGCCAAGGTGGCGAAAATAGGGATTTTAAGGCTTTTTAACATTAATCTTATAACCAAGTCCGCGAGATGAAACTATGAAATCAGCCTTGGTTTTTTGACGAATTTTACGCACGTGCATACGAACATCTGCAGGATCTACATCCTTATCGCCCCAAACTTCCGCGCGCAGAGTTTCAAGAGAAACAAAGCTGTTTTTGTGATACAGCAAGCACTCTATAAGCATTATCTCTTTTGCGCTGATATCGATCACATTGCCTTCAAATTTAAGCTGCTTTTTAATAAAATCAAAAACAAATCCACCCTCTATCGCGAGCAAATTTTTATCGTCCGTTCCGTGATATTTGCGCATAAGCTCATTTACTCTAAATTTCAGTTCGGCTAACTCAAAAGGCTTTTTTAGATATTCGTTGCAGCCAAGCTGATAACCTACGGCCATATCGTTTATATCTACAAGTGAAGTGGTTATCATGATGGGAGTTTCAAGACCGATGTCTTTTGCGTATTTTATAACTTCGTGTCCGCTTATATGCGGAACTTTGATATCAAGTATGAGCAGGTGGTAGAAGTTGTTAGCGATCTTGTCGCAAGCCACCTGCCCGTCGGGCGCCTCGTCAACCTCATAGCCTAAGGCCTGAAGATACTCCGAGACGCTCTCTCTATAATTAAAATCATCCTCTAAAAGTAGGATTCTCACTTCTATTAAGCTCCTGTAAAGACTTGTCCCGCATACACGATATAATATCTAAGCAAGATAACGCCGCAAATTATAACCAATGAGTTTACTACGATGTAGCCAACTCTGTAAGCGTGATTTTTAAGTGCGGTAGCTGCGATAATTATAGGAGTAACAAGTCCTATGCCTACAACTCCTATCCAAAATATCATAGCGTAATGTCCCGTAGTAAGAGCTTGCTTAGCCACTACAGCACTTGCTCCGCCTTCAAAATGAAGACCTAGGAAAAGAATCGCTATCAAAGGTATCTCAAATAAAACCGCTCGCAAATCCAGCACAAGCAAGTATTTTACATTTTCTTTATTGATTAGGTGCTTAAAGCATGTCATTCCTACTAAAATATTTGCCGCTACGCCTGAGCTAAATCCTGAAGTTAGGAATAAGATCGGAAGTATAGGCGTATTCCAAAGCGGAAGTTTATAAACCGCACTTAGCAAGAAGCCTGTGTAAATTCCAACCCCGATCGCCATTAAAAATAGTATCGTTTCAATGGTTTTAGCAAGAGGTGCAAATGAGCGTATCACTCTTGATACCGGACGTAATAGCGAAAAGATTGCGTATTTTTCTATCTCTTTTTCAAAGATAATTATCGCAAACAAAAACGCAAACGGCGTATAGATAAGTAGCAATGCAACACCTATTGACATAACAGAGCCAAAGTTATACTTAATCAAAATCCAATAAAAACTAAGCGGCTTACCAAGATCAAGCACAAGCAAAGCTAGGCCCACACAGATAGTTACGGGGGCTACTATGGCGCCCGCTTTTACCATCGCGTCCCAAATGGTATCGTTTTCTTGTTTGTGATAGTTCCACTTAACTAAAAGTGCAACCATCATAGAGCCGGCTGAAAGACCCGCTAAAAACAGATAGACCGCAATCGGCCACGGCCAGTAAATTTCGTGATATTGAGCTACGCTTCCCCACATATTATTCATGGCTTCCTCCTTTGCGGTTTGCTATCATAGCCAGTTTTGGTCTAGTTTTAAGCTCGGCTTTTGGATAGTAGTGAGCCTTATCGTTTAAAATTTTGCTAACTTCGCTATTTGGATCATTTAGATCGCCAAATGCAAGCGCGTCCGTAGGGCATACGGTAACGCAAGCAGGTTGTTCGCCTTTGCTAACTCTTGTTTCAAAACAAAACGTACATTTACCTACTTCACCGGTACCAGGTTCAACGTATCTTGCATCGTAAGGACAAGCAAGGATGCAGTATTTACAGCTTACGCAGGTGCTGTGATCCATTAACGTAAGTCCATCTTCTGTCTTAAAGCTAGCTCCCGTAGGACATACGTCTACACAAGGACTATCTTCGCACATAACGCAACTGTTTCTTATAAAATCCGTCTTTAAATTTGGAAACGTTCCGCTCATTTTTGCATGAACTTGAAGTCTATAAACTCCGTTTGGAACGTCATTTTCACTTCTACAAGCTACCGAACAAGCTTGGCAACCTATACAAAGGTTCTCGTTATGAACCATTCTATATGCTTTTTTCATCTCACTCTCCCTTAAGCTTTAACTATATCAACGCCGACGTTTGTAACCATCGTAGAGCACACCGGACCCGCTTCAGGATTTAGAAGCTTGCTTTGGTTTGTTCCCATTCCGTCCGTTCGTTTAAGACCTGCAGACACGTGTCCAAATCCATGATACAAGAATAATGTATCTTCTCTAATACCTTCGGTTACAAATATAGTTGCCTTATCTTTTGAAAATTTATTTTGCAAAAAGACTTTATCGCCTGTTTTTACACCATATTTTTTAGCTGTTTTTGGATTTATCCACACAGGAGATTCGCTCATTAAATCATTCAAGAAAGGAACGTTTTGAGTGTGGCCGTTAGTATGGATAGGAGTTTTTCCTGTCATGATAGCAAGCTCATGTCCTGCATAAACATCCATATCCTTAACGTTATCTTCCATATTTCCTAAGCAGCCGTAAGTAGGAAATTGCGCATCAACCTTTTCACTAAACAGTTCGATTTTTCCACTCTCTGTTTTAAATTTCACTTGAGAATCCATAAGTCCGTTTTCGCCTACAAATTTCTCTGCATGAGGGAATTTCTTAACAAAATTTTTAACGCTGTCTTTTTCTCTGAATAAAATTCCAGGCACTTTCCAAGTCACATATCCGTCTTTTGCAAGTTGCGCTAGTAGCTCGGCGTTACCTTTAACTTGCTGCATTCTCCACTCATCCATAGTGTTGTTTGTATATTTTTCATCTATTTTCATGCGTCTTGCAAGCTCTCTAAAGATATCATAGCCATTTTTTGTATCACCTACAGGATCGATTACTTTATTTCTTATCATATACGCAGGTTTTTGGCTTGATTTATCTTCAATTCCCTCATCTCTTTCAAGATATGTGCTTTCAGGCAAGATAACGTCTGCATAGATTGAAAAGTCGTTCATATAAACGTCAGAGCTTACTATAAAGTCAAGCTTTTTAAGGCTTTCTATAGTTTTGTCTGTTCCTGCAACGTTGATCATGTGGTTAAATCTAATATTAAACCAACCTTTTATAGGATATGGCTTTTCGCTCATTATGGCATCAGGAATTTCCATCAAAACGCCGTGGCTTCTGCCTACAAATTTATTTCTTCCATCTTCGCCAGCTGCATCAAGTCTTGGAGTTTTTGGAACTTTTATAGCCGCATCTGGGTTTGTTATAGCAGGTATTAGCTCTTCTCCTGCTAAAGAGTTGTATTTTTTGGCATTTTTGCCACCGAAAATTCCGCCCTTTTTCTCCCAGTTGCCCATCATCGCATTTGCAACCATGATAGCTCTTGTGCGGATGTATTCGGCCTTTGCGGTTGTTGTTTTATGACCAAAATCGATGATGACTTTTGGAGCGGCTTTCCAAATTTCGCCTGCTATTCTCTCAACGGTTTTAGCAGGAATTCCGGTAATTTTCTCTTGCCACTCAGGAGTTGTATCTTTAGTGCTTTCTACGACTTTATCAAATCCGATTGTAAATTTCTCGATAAACTCTTTATCGTAAGTTCCGTTTTTAATCCATGTATGAATAAGCGCTAGTACAAATGCTAAGTCTGTTCCCGGTTTTACAGGAAGCCACTCATCGGCTTTAGCGGCTATAACGCTAAATCTTGGCTCTAGAACTAAGAGTTTAGTATCGTCTTTTTCAGCCATTTTCGCAACCTTTTTAGTGTCTGATATAACGATACCTTCAAAGAGGTTGTGACCGAAATTTACGATATATTTTGCATTTCCGAAGTCTCTTTTTAATCTTCCGTCTCCATACATATGCTCACAGACCATTCTGTAAGTTATCGGACAACAGGACATGTGAGAAAAGCAGTTTGGCGAGCCGTATGCGCTTGCAAAAGTTGTCATAAGTTTATGAGTTTGGCTTGATTTTGCGGTAAATACAAAGCTCTCAGGACCATATTTTTCTTTGATCTCAAGCATTTTTTTAGCCACAAGATCAAGAGCTTCGTCCCAGCTTGCCTCACGCCATTTATTTTCACCGCGCTCACCTACTCTAATGAGAGGTTTTACAAGTCTTTGCGGATCGTATAGTTGATTGTGACCCGCGCCGCCTCTTGCGCAAACCGAAGTTGCGGTTCCGCTAACTTTGCCGTTTCCTTGTATAAAGATGTTTTTGCCGTCCACTACTTTAGCTTCGATAGGACAGCGAGTCGAACACATCTCGCAAAAACTATAAGCTACCCTCTCTCCGCCTTCCAATGCTTTAGCGCCGACCGCACCCAAAGTGCCGGGAGCATAAGTCATAGCTAAAAAACCGGTTGCCGTGGAAGCCTTCAAGAAATTACGTCTTGATTTGTTCATATTTCCTCCTCATTAAATTTTAATTTGATGAAATCATAAAATAACTGCGTAAATTATGCGTAAATTTTTCATATCATATTTAGTAGTTAATTGATAATTATTATCTTATAAAATCTCGTGTTTATCGTATTTTTATAAAAATAAATTTTAAATTTCTTACGTAAATTTAAAATTTATTTATTTTCATTTTTTTGTAAAATTGATATTTTTTAAGAATTTAAACAGGTTTATTCATATTTGATTTGTATAGTGTAAATTTGTTACTAAAGTTACTAAAATATAACAAAAATTAACATATTGTAAATTTTTTTGATAAATTTAGCCCATTTTATGCGCTACCAAAAAGCTTTTTTGATACAATCTGACACAGAATGCAAATTTAATTTACGATAAAGGAGAGCCAAAATGAAAAAGCTTACGATGCTTTTAATGCTTTTTTGCGCTAGTTTGTTGCTTGCCGAACCAAAATACGGCGGCACACTTGTCTTTGGACGCAGCGGTGACGCTACCGCTATGGATCCAGCTCACACTACCGACGGTGAAAGTATATTTGTAACAGACAATATATTTGACAACCTAGTTCAGTTTAAATACGGTTCAACCGAGATAGAACCAGCTCTTGCAAAGAGTTGGGATGTAAGCGCGGACGGACTTGAATATACGTTTTACTTAAGAGAGGGTGTGTATTTTGCTCCGACCAAATTCTTTAAGAAAAAAGTAGAATTTACCGCGGACGATGTAGTGTTTTCATTTAAACGCCAATTTGACAAAAGTCATCCTTTTGCAAAAGTAGGCGGCGCTTATGAATACTGGATAAATATGGACATGGACAATATCGTAAAAGATGTTGTTAAAGTAGATAAATACACGGTCAAATTTCTTCTTAAAAAGCCTGAAGCTCCGTTTTTGGCAAACATAGCTATGGATTTTGCGGGAATTCTTTCAAAAGAGTATGCTGAAGAGCTTATGAAAAACGGCAAAGCCGAGGATTTAAATCGCCTTCCTGTAGGAACAGGTCCGTTTGTCTTTGAAAAATGGATAAAAGACGATCGCGTTATACTTACGGCAAACAAAGAATACTGGGGCGGCAGACCGTATCTTGATAGAGTTATTCTTCGCGTTATACCAAACGCTTCGGTTCGCACCGCAGAGCTTAAAACCGGTCAAATTCAAATTTTAGAGCAGCCAAACCCTGCCGAAGTAAAAGATCTGGCAAAAGATCCTAACGTAAAACTTATCGAAAAAGAAGGTATGAACGTAGGCTATCTTGCTATGAATACAAATAGAGAGATGTTTAAAGACCTAAGAGTTCGCCAAGCCATAAACCATGCGGTTAATAAAAAAGCTATCGTAGATGCGGTATATGAAGGTTTCGGCAAGGTTGCATATGCTCCGATTCCGCCGAATTTATGGAGCTTTAATGATAATATCACCAAATACGAATATGATGTAGAAAAAGCAAAAGCCCTTCTTAAAGAGGCAGGGTATGAAAACGGATTTGAGGTTACGCTTTATGCTATGCCCGTATCAAGACCGTATATTCCTGATGGTAGAAAAGTGGGCGAAGCTATCCAATCAGACCTTGCAAAAGTAGGCATAAAAGCTAAAATAGTAAGCTATGACTGGGTAACATATCTTGATAAGACTAAAAATTTAGAGCATGATATGTGCTTGCTTGGCTGGACGGGAGATAACGGAGATCCGGATAACTTCTTGAACATCCTTTTAACCTCTCATGCGGCAAACGTCCCTGCGCAAAACTACGCGGCTTGGAAAAATCCTGAATTCGACAAGCTCGTAGCAAAAGCGAAAGAGACAAGCGATGTAAATGAAAGAACAAAGCTTTATGAAGAGGCTCAAGAGGTATTTGCTAAAGATGTTCCTTGGGTGACATTGGCAAATTCGGTTAATGTCGTGCCGGTAGCTAAATTCGTAGAAGGATTTAAGATAGACCCTGTCGGCAAAAGAAGATTTAAAGAAGTATGGCTAAATAAATAAAAAGAAGGCTTAATTGTTACGTTACATTATAAAGAGGTTTTTATGGGCGATACCTGCACTTTTTGGGGTGTCGCTCCTTGTATTTTCTATGGTTCACCTAACTCCGGGTGAGCCTGCTTTGGCAGTTTTAGGTGAGCGGGCTACAAAAGAAAGTATTGAGAAATTTAATGAAGAAATGGGCTTTAATAAGCCTTTAACCGAGCAATATATAAGTTTCGTCACTAAATCTCTCAAAGGAGATTTTGGAAATTCTATCAAGACCAAGCAGCCCGTCTGGGACGAATTTATAGAGAGATTTCCGGCTACGGTAGAGCTTGCTACGATAGCTATGCTATTTGCTATCATTATAGGTGTTACGGCCGGCATAATATCTGCGGTAAAAAGATACAGCACTTTTGATTACGCTTCAATGTTTGTTGCGCTTGCAGGCGTTAGTATGCCGATATTTTGGCTTGGATTGATGCTTATTTATTTTTTCAGCGTAAAGCTCGGATGGCTACCCGTATCAGGAAGGCTCGGGTATGAATTTTACGTTGAGCAAGTTACGGGATTTCACCTTATAGATACGCTTTTGGCAAACGATATAGATGCTTTTAAAGACGCACTTAAGCATCTTGTGCTGCCTGCTTTTGCACTTGGAACTATTCCAATGGCGATAATCGCAAGAATGTCGCGAGCAAGTATGACTTCCGTGCTAAAAGAAGACTATATAAGAACGGCAAAAGCAAAAGGCTGTAGCTCGTTTAGGGTTATTATCTCACACGCCCTTAAAAATGCTTTAATGCCTGTTATTACAGTTATCGGGCTTATGTTTGGAACTCTCTTTGCAGGAGCCATTTTAACAGAGACTACGTTTTCTTGGCCCGGTATCGGCAAGTGGCTAGTAAACGCCGTTTATCAGCGAGATTTTCCGATTATCCAATCAGCCACTCTTATAATCGCAACTATATTTATTGTTATAAATTTGATCACCGACCTACTCTATGCGGTCATAAATCCAAAAATCAGGCTTGGCCAATGAGCAACCAACTAATAAAACAATTTACTAAAAACTACTTTGCTATGTTTGGTCTATTTATAGTTTTAGTTCTTATAGTGTGTGCTATATTTGCGCCTCTCATAGCTCCATTTGATCCAAACGAGCAAAATTTGGCAATGCGCCTTTTGCCACCTATTTATGAAAACGGAGCAAATTCGGCTTATATACTAGGAACCGATGATTTTGGAAGAGATCTTTTGTCGCGCATCATATATGGTGCAAGAGTTTCCATAATGATAGGTTTTATATCCGTCGTTATATCTCTTGCAATTGGACTCTTGCTTGGAATTTTAGCAGGTTATTACGGCGGGCTAATTGATCTAATCATAATGCGAATTGTTGATATCATGCTTGCAATCCCTGCGATCTTGCTTGCTATCGTTATCGTAGCTATCCTTGGACCAAGTTTATATAACGCCATGATAGCAATCGGTATAGTCGGAATTCCAACTTACGCAAGGATAATAAGAGCAAGCGTACTTGCCGAAAAAGAGAAAGAATACGTCATCGCTTCTCGCATAAACGGCTCAAGCGATCTTAGACTAATGTTACTGGTTATCCTGCCAAACTGCTTAAGTCCTATCATCGTGCAAGCCACTATGGGCTTTGCTAGCGCGGTGCTAGAAGCGGCAGGACTGAGCTTCCTAGGACTTGGCGCGCAACCTCCGCTTGCAGAATGGGGAGCGATGCTTTCAAATTCACTCCAGTACATCACGACGGCTCCTTGGATGATACTATATCCGGGCCTTGCTATATTTCTAACAGTGCTTGGATTTAACCTTATCGGAGATGCTCTAACAGATGCGCTTGATCCGAAGCTAAGGAGTAGATGATGCTACTTGAAGTTAGAAATTTAGAGGTAGGATTTGAAAGCGAGCTAGGCTATACAAAAGCGGTGAACGACGTAAGTTTTAGTCTTGAAAATAATAAAACTCTTTGTATAGTCGGAGAAAGCGGCTCAGGTAAGAGCGTAACAAGCTTAAGCATAATGAGACTGCTTGATAAAGAGGCGCGTATAAAAAGGGGTGAAATTTTATTTAACGGCACGAATTTACTAAGCCTCAAAGAAAGCGGTATGCGAAATATCAGAGGCTCTCAAATCGCTATGATATTTCAAGAGCCGATGACTAGCCTAAATCCTAGCCTAACAATAGGATATCAGATAGATGAGGCACTAAAGCTTCATCAGCCAAATTTAAGCAAAAAAGCGCGAGCTTTAAAAGTAATTGAAAGCCTTGAGATGGTCGGCATAAAAGAGCCTGAAAAACGTGTAAAAGAGTATGCCTTTAAGCTCTCAGGCGGTCAGCGCCAACGCATAATGATAGCCATGGCTATGGTCTGCAAGCCACAGCTTCTTATCGCGGATGAGCCCACAACGGCACTTGACGTAACTATACAAGCTCAAGTTATCGAACTTATGAAAGATTTGCAAAGAGCAAACAATATGGCGATTTTATTTATCACGCACGATCTTGGCGTCGTTTCAAATATCGCTGATGACGTGATAGTAATGTATAAAGGTCAAATCGTTGAAAGTGGCGGAGTAAAAGAGGTATTAAAAGACCCGCGACATCCATACACAAAAGCTCTTATGGGCTCGATCCCAAAAGAGGGCGAACGTAAAACTAGGCTTGAATTCGTCGATGAAAATATCAATTATTTAGAGTTTAAAAAAGAGATAAGATGAACCTTTTTGAGATTAAAAATTTAAAAAAATACCACACGATAAAGACCGGAATTTTAAAAAAAGAGGTTATAAAAGCGGTTGATGACATAAGTTTTGAGCTTAGAAAAGGCGAAATTTTAGGCATAGTCGGCGAAAGCGGTTGCGGCAAATCAAGCACTGCAAAACTTCTAATAGGGATTGACGAACCGACAGGCGGACATATAATCTACAAAGACAAAGACAAGGCTAAATTTGATAAAAACGATCTGAAAAATTTTAGAAAAAATGTTCAGATGATCTTTCAAGATCCTTATTCCAGCCTAAATCCGCGCTGGAACATAGGAAAAATCATATCAGAGCCGCTAGTGCTAAATACCGATTTAAGCAAGGACGAGATCAAAGGCGAAGTGCTAAAGATCATGAAAAAGGTAGGGCTTAAAGAGGAGTGGTATCATCGCTACGCCCATCAATTCTCAGGAGGACAGCGTCAGCGCATCGGAATCGCTCGCTCTCTTATCCTGCGTCCGGAAGTCATCATCTGCGACGAACCTGTAAGTGCACTTGATGTAAGCATTCAAGCTCAGGTTTTAAATTTACTTCTTGATTTGCAGGATGAATTTGGGCTTACCTATATCTTTATAAGTCATGATTTAGGTGTGGTTGAGCATATAACGGATAGAATTTTAGTAATGAATCACGGCAAAATAGTTGAAAGCGGTGAAGTGGATGAGATTTTTAGCTCGCCTAAGAACGAATTTACAAAAACTTTAATGAAAGCAATACCTAAAATTTAATTTTTATTTTTTATAAATTTTGTCAAAACGGAAGTAAATTTTCAAATTTCAGGCTATTTTGCGCCGAATTTAGCCTGTTTTTAATATGTATTATCAAATTTAAATCTTACAATTATAAATCCTTCTTAAAAAATGATACAAAATAATCTAAAAATATTAAAATTCGTTACATATTAATAACTAAGCGCAGAAATTTTTAAAGAAATATTGTTATAATGTGCCATTTGATAATTTAAAAAGGATAATAATGAGAGGGGTAAAATCTATATTTTTTAGTATGACTTCAGCTCTTATATTGTTGCTTTTGTTTGCTATCGCAAGCGGTCTTGCTACGTTTATCGAGACTTATTACGATACTAAAAGCGCATGGGCTGCGGTTTATGGTGCAGGCTGGTTCGCTGCGATCCAACTGCTTTTAGGTATAAATTTAGCTTACAATATCTACCGCTACAGGCTTATTGATTCTAAAAAACTTCCCGTTTTTATATTTCACCTTAGTTTTCTCTTCATGCTGCTAGGCTCTGCTATGACGCGTTATCTTGGGTTTGAAGGCAATATTCATATCAGAGAAAATACTGCCGAAAACACAATGTATGAGATGGGCTCAAAGATAACTATGGAGACCAAAAAAGACGGCAAGGAATTTAAAGTAGCTATTCCAAAGCAGATAACTTCAATGAGTCCAAACGAATTTGATATGAGCCTTGATATAGAAGGCAAAAAGGCGAATCTAACATACAAAGCCTACTATAAAAGTGCCGAATTTGAGTATTTTGAATCAGGTAGCGGCGAAGCTTTAATAGAGCTTGTGGTTTCAGATACGCAAAACCGAGAAGAGGTAGCTCTAAGACCTGGTAGCGTTAGAGAGCTTGGAGGAGTTAGCTTTGTATTTAACACCGAGCCGACACTTGAAAAATTCGTGCAGTTTGAATACAAAGACGGCAAATTTAGTATGAATTCAAGCCACAATATCGGCTATTTCATTATGGCATCAAACGACAAAGGCGAATATGCCGCAAAAGACAAGGTTGAGTTCTTGCCTAGCCAGCTTTATACGATAGGAACGATAAATTTCGCTCCGAGAAAAATTTTAGAAAAGGCCGATAGAAGGCTTGTTAGCAAAAATGGCGATTTTGACGCAATCGTGGCAAATTTAAGCTTTGAGGGCGAAAATAAAGAGGTGATCCTTTATGAAAACCACGTCATTCCCGTCAATGAAACCGTAGGAGGACAGGACTTTACGCTTACATGGGGCGCTCAACCTATAGTGCTTCCGTTTTCTCTTTACCTAAAAGACTTTGAGCTTAAACGCTATCCGGGATCAAATTCTCCGATGAGCTACTCAAGCGACGTAGTCGTGCAAGATAGTCAAACCGGCAATTACGACTATAAAATTTACATGAACCACGTGCTAGATCATGCAGGATATAGATTTTTCCAAAGCTCTTACGACATGGACGAAAAAGGCACTATCCTTTCTGTAAATAAAGACCCTGGCAAAATTCCTACTTACCTCGGATACTTCTTGCTTGGAGTCGGGTTATTTTTTAACGTGGTAAATCCTCATAGCAGATTTAGAAAACTTGCAAAACTTATAAATCAAGACGCCATAAAGAAAGTAGCAAGCCTGCTTGTTATATTTGCCGCCTGTGCATTTACGCCAAGCGCTGAAGCTTACGAAGCTCCGAACATAAATGCAGATCACGCAAAAGAGCTTTCAACCGTCATAGTTCAAAGCGCAGACGGTCGTATGAAGCCTTTTGATACGATAGCAAGAGAAATTTTAAATAAAGTTCATAGAAAAGATACAATAAACGGCATGAACGCAAATCAAGTCATGCTTTCTATGATGGTAAATGCTCCATACTGGCGTGAAATTCCGATAATAGCGATTCACAACAAAGATCTTAAAAAGATGATAGGCGTAGATGAAAATGCAAAATACGCTAAATTTAACGATTTTTTTACCTATGATCAAAACACAACTAAAAGCACATACAAGCTAACCAAATATGCCGAAGAAGCCAACAGAAAGCGTCCTGCCGAAAGGGGAACTTTTGATAAAGACGTCCAAAAAGTAGACGAGAGACTAAATATACTTTATATGGTATTTGTCGGTGAAATTTTCACGATGTTTCCAAAGATAGATGATCCTAACCATACTTGGTATGCGCCGGCTAGCGCGATGATGTATTTTCCTAAAGAGGAAAGAGAGCCGATTAGTAGGATTTTACAAGATTATTTTACGGGAGTAAGCGATGCGAGCAGAAGCGGCAACTGGAGCGTGCCAAACAGAGCGCTTGTAGAAATAAAAACATACCAAGAAGAGCACGGCTCTGCGGTAATGCCTACTAAAAAACGCATAGATATGGAAATTTTATTTAACAAATATAAAATTTTTGATTCTCTAACGCCATTTTACCTATTAGCGGGCTTTGCTCTGCTCATATTCGTATTTATCAAGATGGCTCGCCCTAGACTTAACATCAACTGGATGTTTAAGATAGTTTATTCGGTAAATATCCTGGCCTTTTTGATACACACGGCAGGACTAGGACTTCGCTGGTATATCTCGGGGCACGCGCCTTGGAGTAATGCGTATGAATCCATGATCTACATCGCTTGGGCACTAAGCCTTTCTGGTATTGTATTTTCTCGCCAAAGCCCTATCGCGATGGCGCTTACTTCGATTCTAGCAGGCATTACGCTATTTGTGGCTCACCTTAGCTGGATGGATCCGCAGATCACTACTCTTGTGCCGGTACTTCAGTCATATTGGCTAACTATCCACGTATCTGTTATAACGGCTAGCTACGGATTTTTAGGACTTTGTTCTCTGCTTGGAATGTTTTCGCTTATACTATTTATATTCCAAGGCAAAAAAGAAAATAAAGAGATATCAAGAAATATCCTTGAAGCGACACGTATCAACGAAATGGCGATGATATTAGGTCTTAGCCTTCTTACGCTTGGAAACTTCCTTGGAGGTGTTTGGGCAAACGAAAGCTGGGGAAGATACTGGGGCTGGGACTCTAAAGAGACTTGGGCGCTCGTTTCCATCTTGGTTTATGCAGTAGTTTTGCATATAAGATTTGTTCCAAAACTCAACAACCAATACACTTTTGCAGTTAGCTCGATGTTTGCTTATTGGGCTATTATAATGACTTATTTTGGCGTAAATTTCTATTTAAGCGGTATGCACTCGTATGCGGCGGGCGATCCGGTGCCGGTACCTGATTTCGTATGGATAACCATGCTTATAATGGTAATAATAGCTATCGCGGCATACTTTAGAAAGTCGCCAAATGTAAGACTATAAGGAATAATTTGGATACCAAATCCATAGTTATAATATCACTGATAATAGCAGTAGCGGCAGTCATCGCCATACTGCTATTGATCATATTTAAGCTAAGAAGAACTCCTCAACCAAAGCCTAAAGTATCAAGCGAGCCTGCTTTAAAAACGGATGAAAATATCAACTTAAATTCCTTGCTTGATATAGTAGCGAACAAATCCTCAACCAAAGACGAGCTGTTTGGCGCGCTTAAAATCTTTGCTGATAAATTTAGCATACCCGCTAAACAAAACGGCAAAATTCCAAATGAAGCAAAAGCTTATCTAAGCTTTATCCTTCTTCTTGCAAGCCACTCAAATGCCGATGCGAAGCTAATAGCGTTCATGAATAACGAACTAAAAAAGAAAAATCCGACCTATGCAAACGAGATAGAACTATACGAAGAACAAGGTAAAGCAAGGCGCAAGAAGTAAATTCCGATAGTAAATTACAATCCATTAGATGCCTAAATTAAGCCTACGCATCTTACATTTTAACAATTCCAATCTTTAAAATACGATTAATTTATAAAAAGATAGCAAAAAGAAAAATACAAACATTAGATTCAGTTGTTAAATTTGCAATACAGGCATAAATTTCTTCAAATTTATGCCTACTTAGTCTATTTTAAAATTCCCTCTATCATATTTGGCACTTCGTAAAACGGCATTTGAAGATTAATCCATTCGTAATCAAGTCCAGATTTCACAAGTAGGGCATAAGTAATCGCGCTCATCAAGGCGGCAAAAAAGCCCGCTAGCATATCATCGCCCATTACGCCAAGTCCGCCCTTAACTCCTCTATCAACCCGCCCAATGATAGAAGGCTTCGTGATATCTAAAATTCTAAACAACACTACCGATAAAACAAACTGAACCACCGTAATAGAACTCATCGAAAGCGCAAGCCAAACTCCTGCAACCTCGTCTATAACGATACTTTTATCATCATGCACGCCCGTTTGCTCTTCGTATTTATTTATAACACCGATACTTCCGGCAAACAGCAAAATAGATGACAAAAATAGCGTCTCAGGAGGCAATACAACCAGTATAAGATAAGCCGCCAAGGCTCCTGCGATACTCCCTACGGTGCCGGGCGCTTTTGGACTAAGTCCCGTATAAAAAAAGGTTAAAAATAGTTTTTGCATAAATTTCCTTAAAATTATTAAATTTCCGGCTTTATATCTAAGGCAAAACATAGCCAAACCGCTTTACATAAAGATATCTTAAGCTGCATAAATTTAAGCCTCAAATTTAACAAGTCGCAGCCAAAGACAAAATCAAGTAAGCGAAGTCGTCTGATAAAGCTGCATAAGTTCCTCATAAAATTCTCTCTCGGTATGATTTTCAAGAAGTCCCGAATTTGGAAATAGATCATCATAAAGCTTTTGTAGATTCTTAAATCTATTCGGAAAAACTTCACTTAAAATAATTGCCGAGATATCCCGCCTCATCAAAATCGCAGGAGGCAAAATTCCCTGTTGAAGAAGCGCTTTAAGAGTGCTTGTGTGATATTTTATATGATGATGCTGTCCGTGCGGGCAAGTTTTCGTACTTACTATCGTCCTGCATTCGTTACAATACACAAGCTCAGGAAGCACGATTATCTCAAGCTTTAAAGCCTCTTTGTATTTTTCAAGTATGGTATGCGCGACATTTTGATCATAAAACATCCCGATGCCTGCGTGATTTTGCCCGACAACGAGCTTATCTGCGCCAAGACTGTTTGCGGCTATACACTCAAGAGTCGGGTTCATATGCGCACTAAATAAATTTGAGTTTTCAAAAGGCACTATTATAAGGCGATTTTTGGGTAGGTAATTTTGCGAAAAATACTCCATTACGCGCTTTTTAAGCCCAAATTCTATCTCCCAGTCGCTCTTGTAGCTCTTAAGCAAAAACAAAAGCACTATGTCCGCCTTATCTATCGTCATCCTAATAAGCCTCTCATGAGCTCTGTTAAAAGGCTCGGCAGTTAGCATTACGGCGGTTATTTTTTGCGCGTTTAGCTCGTTTTTTACGGTTGCTATCTCCTCTTTTACTTTTTTAAATATATCGCTATAAATTTCAAATTTACCGCTTACCGCAAGCTCTCCGCTTTGAATCAGCTCAGTTTGGATAGTCTCATTGGCATGAAAGATGTTTTGATATTTTTTAGATTGGTTAAATTTAAAAACACTATCAACGACGATGTGTCCGACTATCTTATCATCTTTTAAAAGCTCGATCTTGTCTCCGCTCTTTGCATTTTTTAAGCACTCTTGGTTGCGCTTGCCAAAAGGGGCTAAAATAAAGCTATAAGGCATCGGCTCACCGTTTAAAAAGCCTGTTTCATACACCTCTTGCGCCTCTTTTTCATTCATCAAGCGATTAAATTTGCTAAAAATTTGATTGTGAATCAGCTCAAGTGCGCCGTAAGCTTCCTCGTTTATTAATATAGTGTTATTTTTTCTTGACAACATCGTATTTTTTCCTCTTTTCCCAAAGCGATTTACGCGAAATGCCAAGCTTCTTACTAAGCTCGGTGTCAGGATAATTCTCTTGATAATTCACTATAATATGCTTGATATAATCATCAATAGTCAAAATTTCATCTATCTGGAAATTTTTCTCATCGGTAGTGATATTTAAAATTTCAAAATTTGCGCTTTCGTTCTGATTGGTAGAGCTTATTATAAGCTTTCTTTTTATCGCGAGGTTGTAAATTTTATTCTTATCGTCGCTTCTTAAAATTTGAAAATTTGAAAAATACAGCAAATCTCTAGGATTGTCTTTTGCTATGGTTTCAAAATCTGGATTTTGATCAAGCGGGATAAATTTAAAGGATAAATTCATAGCCTTTGCGTATTCAAATACGAAATTATCGGCATTTATTATTTTATTGCATTTTATAAGCATAGGAAGTTTGAGTTTCTTAAAATCAAAATTCAGATTAGAAACCGCCTTAAAATGATAATTCAGATAATCCTGATAAGTCCTTATGAAGCTTTGCAGCCTTTTAAATTCCTCAAAATGTTTGATCTTGCGCACAAGCTCTTCTATCATAAAAGGCTTTTGTATGTAGTCGCTCACACCCGCTTTTATCGGATTTGAGACGGTATCGTTGCTTATATAGGTTATGAGTAAGATGATGATAGAGCTTTTAAATTTGTTGATGATCTTATAAAAATCCTCACCCGGCAGTGTTGCAGAAAGTAACACAACATCAAAATACTCGTTCTTAAGCCCTTCTTTTACCGTCCTTGCTATCTCGCACTCATAGCCCAAATCCCCTAGCTTAGTCGCCATACTCTGAGCTAGATAAATTTCATTTTCTACTATTAAAACTTTCATGCTTGCGTCCAATCATAATATCTAAGGCTTGCCGTCGCACTTGCGGCTATGCCTTCGCCACGCCCGACAAATCCTAATTTTTCCGTAGTTGTTGCCTTTACATTTATCCTGCTTGCACTTATATTTAGCGCTTGTGCGATATTTTGAGCCATCTTAAGCTTAAAAGTGCTTAGTTTCGGAGCTTGTGCCATAACGGTTATGTCGGCATTTACCAGCTCAAATCCAACGCTTTGAACGAGCTTATACGCCTGCTTTAAAAGCTCTATCGAATCGGCTCCTTTATATTTATCATCAGTGTCAGGGAAAAGCTCGCCTATATCGCCTAACGATGCCGCTCCTAAAATAGCGTCTATTAAGGCATGAGTTGCCACATCGCCGTCAGAATGAGCCTTGAATTTAAATTTATGCGGAATTTTCTCACCGCAAATTGTTACGAAATTTCCCTCTTCAAAGGCATGTACGTCAAAGCCGTTGCCAAGATAAATTTCATTTTTCACAGCTTCTAAGCAAGAAATTTTGGCCAAATCCTCCTTAAAAGTAATCTTTCTAGCGTTTTCATCGCCTAAAACATACCAAATTTTAGCCCCTATCGCTCTCATAGCCGAGCTATCGTCAGTGTAAATTTTATCGCTTTGCAAGGCTTTTTTAAGCAGATCGGTTCTTGAAAGCTGCGGAGTTTGGACTAGCTTTACCCTATCTCTATCGACGACATCATCTTCAAGATAGACCGTGTCTGCGACTTTAAGCACCGGCACTACGCAGTCGGCGTTATTTAAACCTTCTATTATCTTTGATAGTAAATTCGCACCGATACAGGGTCGAGCTATATCACTAACCAGAACAAATTCGCTGCTAACTTTATTAAGAGCGTTTTTTAAACTCTCTTGACGTGTAACTCCACCACGCACAAAGCTATAATGTGGCGCAAATTTACTCATGTAATCAGCCTCATTGCTTACCACTATGACATCTTTAAATGGATAATGAGAGCTTAAATTTTTAGTGGCAAACAACCAAAGCGGCTCATCTCCTATACGTAACCACTGCTTTTTTACGGGCATTTCAAATCTGGTTGAGTTGCCGGCTCCAAGCATGATAAGCGATATATCAAACAAATTTCATCCTTTTTACAAAAGTGTTACGATATTATACACTTAAAAAGCTTTTTTTTATCTTTTTTTGAGTAGTATTATTTCTATTTTATTTAGGAGAATTAGCTAATGAGAAAAGACTGGATAAAAGATAGATTAAACGATAAAACACCGACACAGATGTATTATGCTAAGCATGGCATTATCACGGAAGAGATGAAATTCGTAGCTAAAATCGAAAATTTAGATGCCGAGCTAGTGTGTAAAGAAGTAGCAAAAGGTAGCATGATAATACCTGCTAACATCAATCACGTAAATTTAACTCCAATGGCAATAGGCATGCAAGCAAAGACAAAAGTAAATGCCAATATCGGCAACTCAAGCCTTGCAAGCGATATAGAAGGCGAATTAGAAAAGCTATCCGTATGCCTCAAATACGGCGCCGATACCGTTATGGATCTATCAACTGGCGGAGATCTTGATAAAATAAGAGAGGCAATCATCGCGAATTCAACCGTTCCCGTAGGAACAGTGCCTATGTATCAAATCATACACGATGTAAAAAACATCGAAAATTTGACCATAGATAAGATGATAGAGGTCATAGAAAGACAGGCTAAGCAAGGTGTTAGTTACTTTACGATACATGCGGGATTTTTGCTAAAATTCATGCCTTTAATCTCAAAGCGAAAAATGGGCATCGTAAGCCGTGGCGGAAGCCTTATGGCAAGCTGGATGATGCACTATCATAAAGAAAATCCTTTTTACGAAGCATTTGATGAAATTTGCGATATCTGCGCTAAATATGACGTAGCGCTCTCGCTTGGAGATAGCTTGCGCCCGGGATGTTTGTATGACGCAACGGACGAAGCGCAGCTAAGCGAGCTAAAAGTACTTGGGGAGCTAACGCTTAGAGCGTGGGAAAAGAACGTGCAGGTAATGGTTGAAGGTCCGGGTCATATACCTTTAAACGAAATTGAGTATAATATGAAAATAGAACAAGAGCTTTGCCACAATGCTCCGTTTTACGTGCTTGGACCGCTTGTTAGCGACATCGGCGCGGGATATGATCATATAACATCCGCCATAGGCGGCGCTTTAGCGGCGTATCACGGAGCTAGTATGCTTTGCTACGTAACGCCAAAAGAGCATTTAGGCTTGCCAAATGCCGCTGATGTAAGAGACGGTATCATAGCTCACAAGATAGCCGCTCACGCAGCGGACGTAGGGCGAAAGCGATCCGGCGCCATAGAGCGCGATCACGCAATGAGTGATGCTAGGTATAACTTTGACTGGAACAAGCAGTTTGAACTAGCTCTTGATCCTGATAAGGCGCGTGAACTTCACGATGAAAGCCTGCCTCAGGATGTTTTTAAAGAGGCTGAATTTTGCTCGATGTGCGGGCCGAAATTTTGCGCTTATAAAATTTCAAGAAATATTATAAAGGAGAATGATGTTAAGTAAAGAACAGGTTATCGAAAGATTAAAAGGCGTTATATATCCGGGCTTTGAAAAAGACATAGTAAGCTTTGGATTTGTAAAAAACGTAGAGATTGGCGATAAAATTTTAGTAGAGGTTGAGATCGTAAGCTCAAATCCCGACATAGCAAAAGAGCTTCGCTTGGATATCCAAAGAGTTTTTGGCTCAAACGAGGCTGTTATCAATATAATCCAGCCAAAAATTCCCGAGGAAAAAAGCAACTCTCAAAGCGGTAAAAACATAGCTCCGCAAGTTAAAAATTTCGTCATGGTAAGCTCGGGAAAAGGCGGCGTAGGCAAATCGACAACGACTTTAAATTTAGCTATATCAATGGCAAAACTCGGCAAAAAAGTGGGAATTTTGGATGCCGACATATACGGACCAAACATCCCAAGAATGCTTGGAGAGGTAAATACTCAGCCTCAAGTTATAGGCAACAAGCTTCGTCCGATACTTAGCCACGGCGTTGAGATGATGAGCATGGGCGTGCTTATGGAGGAAGGAACGAGCCTTATATGGAGAGGGTCCATGATAATGAAAGCTATCGAGCAGCTTTTAAAAGATGTTATATGGAGCGAGCTTGATGTGCTATTTTTGGATATGCCTCCGGGAACGGGCGATGCGCAGCTGACGCTTGCTCAAAGCGTACCGGTAACAGCAGGAATTTGCGTAACAACACCTCAAGTAGTCGCACTTGATGATAGCAAAAGAGCGCTTGATATGTTTGAAAAACTTCATATCCCAATAGCTGGCGTGATAGAAAACATGAGCGGATTTATCTGTCCTGAAAGTGGCAAGGAGTATGATATATTTGGCAAAGGCACGACCGAAGAGATGGCAAAAGCCTATAAAACTGAAGTTTTAGCCGAAGTGCCGATCGAACCTGCGGTGCGCGTAGGTGGCGATAGCGGAAAACCGATAAGCTTTTATGAGCCAAATTCCGTAACCGCAAAACGCTACGAAAAAGCCGCCGCTCGCCTTTGGGAGATAATAGAAAATATCAATAACGGCGGCGGAGCGGACAATTCATCAATCCAGCCCGTAATGGACGGCAAATCAGCCTGCAGTAAATAATAACTAGTTTAAATCCCCTGTTTTTGGGGATTTAACCAACTAACACAACTTCAAAATTTCATCTTAAACAATATTTAGTTAAACTTCACAAAATAAATTTACAAGGAGTAAAAATGTCAAAAGAGTTTAAAACAGCGGATGAATTCAAAGAATTTTGCGAGAAATTTAGAGCTAAAAAGGGCTATAAAGACCCGGTTGCGTTTGCTATCGCTAGAGTAGATAGAGGGCAGCTTAACAGAGATAAAATCCTGCAAGCAAGCTACGCGGTAGTAAATTACAACGAAAGCTTTTTATCAGCCGCCGCGTTTATATGGGCGCTTGAAAAGTGCGGAGTGGAGGTTGATTTTACAGATAGCGAATTTGTAGCCGAATTTACTCCAAAAGTAGCCAAAAAAGCAAGCAAACTCTTTAGCGTCTTTGAAAACGAGCTTGAAAAACACAAAAACGTGCAAGTTTTACACATGATAAAGCACGCTTTTGAAGAGGATTTGGAAAACAACGAAGATAAATTTAAGATCGCTTTTATGTTTGAAGATGCCAAGCCAAAGAGCGTTGAAATCGTATATCTGAAGCTTTATCTACTCTCTTTAAACAAAGCTCCGCTTAGAAGCCTGGTGCTTGACGGAGCGTTTGGCGTGCTACCAAACGTAGCATGGACGAGCCGAAATATCCCGATCGAGCTTGAGTGGCTTCGCAAAAACGAAATTTGGCTAAAGATGAGCGGCGGATATCCTGCGATAGTAAGCGTAGATAAGTTCCCGCGCTTCTTAAGCCACATCATCCCAAGCGACAATACAAGAATCCTTGATAGCGCAAAGGTTCGCCTAGGCGCATCCATACATTCGGGCACTACGGTAATGCCGGGCGCTGCGTATGTGAATTTTAACGCTGGCACGACGGGTTCTGTTATGATAGAAGGACGAGTAAGTAGCTCAGTCGTAGTCGGCGAAGGAAGCGACGTGGGCGGAGGAGCAAGCATCCTTGGCGTGCTAAGCGGCACAAACGGCAATCCTGTAAGCATCGGCAAAAACTGCTTGCTTGGCGCAAATTCAGTTACAGGAATACCGCTTGGCGACAAATGCATAGTCGATGCGGGAATCGCGATACTAGAAGGTACAAAGGTCTTTATAAACGAAGTCGAGCGAGCAAAACTAAACGAGATAAATCCAAATTTCAAATTTGATCGCGAAATTTACAAGGGTCTTGAGCTTGCAAACCTTGACGGACTTCACTTCCGACAAAACAGCCAAACAGGTCAGATCACGGCAAGCGCAAGCAAGCGCGCGATAAAACTAAACGAAGCGCTTCATTAAAATTTGCTTTTAAGCCCGCTTAAAACAAGGCGGGTTTAAGACTACTTGCTTAAAATTCCTTCTAAAATTTGCTCAAATTCCGCATTATGAAGTATGTCGTTATGCTCCGCATCAATCTCATAAAATTTATCCGTTGGCTTTAAAATTTTAGATAATTTATGAGAATTTACAACCTCTATAAGATCGTCAAATTTGCCGTGAATTATCGATATGTTCGTATTTTTTGCCTCTTTTAAGAACGAAACTGTTGGAATTTTGTATTTAACTATAAATTTTGGCACAAAAAACACTTTTGAGCTTGCCAGCTCGTCAAATTTAAAATAAGGCGCAACCAAAACAAGCTCGCGTACGTCAAATTTACTCGCGATATTTGCCGCAAGTCCGCTTCCAAGCGAGTATCCGACCAGCCTTATCTTGCCTATATCAAAATCCTCAAGCACTCGCTTCATCATCTCGTAGCTATCATTATAAAGCTCGTTTTGATTTGAAATTTCGCCGCTACTTTTGCCATAGCCCCTATAGTCAAAAACATAAAAATCATAGCCTAAATCTGTATAAAATTTACTAAAACCGCCCCAGCCTTTTAGCGAGCCTGCATTGCCGTGCAAAAACAAAACCGCCCCCTTTGGGTTGTGCGCATAAAAATGAAGCCCGTTTAATGTTGCGCCCTCTACATTTAAATTTATCTCTTCAAACTTACCGCCAAACTCGAATTTATAGTCGCTTGCAAGCTTTGTGGGAACAAACAAGAGTTTTTCTTGAAATACATAAAGCAGAGCTAAAACAACCAGATAAAACAGAAAAAATACACTAGAAAGATATAAAACGGTCTTGCCCATAAAAATCCTTAAAAAAATATCTTGTATTGTAGCTTATTAGCGTTTAAAACATCTTGCAAATTTGATTTAAGACCTGCGTAGTAACTATCATCGCCAAAAATATAAATTTGCTTATAAAGTCCTAAAATATGCGGGAAATTTCGCCCTATAAAGGCTAAAATTTTATCTTTAAAAGCAGGATACAAATTTAGCCTGTCAAACATAATCTCATCTGCCATATCGCCGTAATCATGCGCAAATTTAATCGCAGGAGTAATAGCAGGAAAAATAGGAGCAACAAATAAAAATGTCTTAATGCCCTGCTCTTTTAAGCTCCTTAACGCATCTAAACGCTTACTAATCCTGCTTGCTCTGGGCTCAAAAACGGCTCGCAAATTCTCATCAAGAGTAGAAAAACTAAGCCCTACTCTTAAATTCAGCATAGTTTTAAAAAGATCGATATCACGCATTAGCAAGCTTGATTTGGTTAGAATTTGCAAATTCACATCCGAATTTGCTAACGCTTCAAGCACTTTGCGAGTGTTTTTAAATTTAGCTTCAAACGGATTATAACAATCCGTGACCGAGCTCATAAAAATCCTCTCGCCTTTGTAATTTCGCATAAATTTTTCAAGCGAGCTTTCATCAAACTCCTTAATATCAACAAATTCTCCCCACTTTTCAGAGTGTCCGCTCATCTTTTGCATAAATTCGGCATAACAATAAATGCAAGCGTGCGGGCAACCCACATAAGGATTAATAGCGAAGTTAAAGCCTGAAATTTTAGAAGAAGAGATGATGTTTTTGGATTTTACGAAAGAGAGTTTCAGGATAAAGCTTCTTTAAATTTAATATCCCTTAAAACTTTGCCCGTGATACAGTTTTTGCCTGATTTTTTGCCTTGACCTAGCAAGCTATCAGCCTCTTTAATAGCGTTATCAATGTCAAATTTATCGTCTATATCGGCATGAACAAAGCCAAAAGTTATCGATACGTTAAGCTTTTCTTGCTCAAATTTAAAGGTGTGTTTATGGATTTTTTCCCTAATGCGATTTAATATGATGTTTGAATTTTTTAAATTCGTATTTATTATAAGTAGCAAAAACTCTTCACCTCCAAATCTAAACGCATAGTCTTGCTTCCTAAGGCTTGTTTTTATAATATCCGCAACTTTTCTTAGCACCTCATCACCTGCATTGTGTCCGAATTTGTCGTTAATGCGTTTAAAATCATCCAGATCGCCTACCGCTACACTTATGCTGCTTTTAGAGTTAAAAGCGTTTCCTTGAACTAAATTTATAAAAGCCCTGCGATTTGGCAACTGAGTAAGCGGGTCTTTATTTGCCGCCATTTCAAGCTCTTGCTGTTTATCAAGCATACCTAGATATATCATGGTGTTTAAAATTCCAAGCAGAGAGGAAAAAGCCACAAGAGCGCAAACTACCAAAAAAAAGTTAAATACGTATATGAGCTGAGCTTGGCTACTTGCAACCTCGGCAGTATCATGAAACAAAACATATAGCAACAAATAAGCCGCACCCTGAATAAACGCGACTATATATCCAAGTATCTTGCCTATGGAATTAGTAAAAAAAGCCACCGATATAAGGGCTAAAATGATATTTTGAAATCCATATCCCCATCCAAGCACACAGGCGCAAACAAAAGCGTGGATAAATATCTCAAATCTCGTTACCGCAAGGACTCTTTGAATCATATTGCTATCTTTTAATATATAAGCAAGATACACATATATCAAAACGCTAGCGATATTCATCATGGATAAATAAGGCTTATTGATATACAAAAATATAACAAAATAGACCACATGAACGAGCATAAAAGCTATCATTATGATCTGTAATTTTTTGCTGATATCAGAACCGATAAACGACCTTGTCATTCCTGCGCCCATTTTTTAATCTTAACTCGGTTTTTACCCTCTTTTTTACCTGCGTATAAAAGCTCATCGGCACTCTTTATAATCTGCTTAATGTCAGTATCAAGCTTAACGCCTTCGCTTAAAATAATGGCTCCAAAAGTTACTCCGACTCCTTTATCATCAGGAGTCTTTATCATATTTATTTTACGCAAAATTCTATTTAAAATTTTCTCTGCATCGCCTTTATTTGAGATGAAAGCGGCTATTAAGAATTCCTCTCCGCCCCATCTGGAGACTATATCCTCATCGGCTCTAAAATTTTCGCTAAGTACTCCTGCAGTGGCTACTATAACCTCGTCACCTTGAGTATGTCCGAAAGTATCGTTTATGTTTTTGAAGTTATCTATATCCGCAAGCGCTATTAATATCTCTTTTTTGCCTTCGCCGGTCTTGCTTTGTTTTAGATGGGTTTTTATCATCTGAGAAATTCTCTCTTCGACGATTGAGCGATTTTTAAGCCCTGTTAGATAGTCATGCTCGGATATCTCCTTAACTCTATCGCTTCTCATCTGAATATCTTTAAAATTTTGAACATGCATAGAGCCAAGAGCCATGGTTCTTTTTAAAAACGAAGTAAATATGCAAACAAATATAAATACGTAACAGCCCTCTTTAAATTGCTCATCAAGCAGCTGCATACCCAAGCTATCTCTATAAATATAAAGCACCAGATAAAGAGTAGCCTCTATAGCTATGATAACAAAAGAGAAAAAATTCCTCTTTAATATCATAAAATAATTAGCGCCTATAGCCCAAATGAGAATATTTTCTATGCCGTATCCCCAGCCAAAGACCAAAACTCCAAAAACAGCGTGAAAAACAGCCGCTGCATGAACCCAATACACGACAACTTCTTTTGAAGATCTTCTTTGGTAGTAAAATCCAAATGTAACTAAAGCGGTAATGAGATATACGGTGATGATTTTGAAGTCTATATTTTGAGTTGCTAAAAATATGGAAACTACAATATTTATAAACACAAAAAGCAATAGCAAAAAGTTATATACTTGACCCTGACCGCTTTTATTGGCTCTATGCTGGATATTTAGTATATTGTACTTTGTCGTCATATTTTAAATCAACCTAAACTACCCTTATTTGCTTTAAGCGACTATATCAAAACACAATTATATCACAATATTAAATTAAAATTAATACAACACAAAAACAAAAGAAGTAATAATAAATATTATCAAGCTCTATTTTATCGCTATATAAATTTAGTTTATACGAATTTTAAACAACTTTTTGGCAAGATAATTAGATTATTAAAAATAACGAAATTCAGAGGTAAATTTATGGTTGAGATTAAAAATTTAGTTATGAGATTTAATGCGCAACTTCTATTTGAAGATGTAAATTTAAAGCTAAATCGCCAAAATAGATACGGGCTCATCGGCGCAAATGGCGCGGGTAAATCAACGTTTTTAAAAATTTTATCAGGAGAGCTTGAAGCAAATTCAGGCGACATTGTCATAGAAAACGGACTTAGAGTAGGCACGCTGGGGCAAGATCAGTTCGCATTTGAAAATTTCACTATTAAAGACGCCGTTTTATACGGTAACAAACGCCTTTATGATGCGGTTAAAGAAAAAGAAAAGCTCTACATGAGCGAGGAATTTACCGACGAGATAAACGAGCGCTTAGGCGTTTTAGAGATGATAACGGCCGAAGAAGATCCAAGCTACGAGTATGAAACAAGGATAGAAAAAATCCTAAGCTCGCTTGGGTTTAGCGACTTTGATAAGCTTATGAGTGAAGTTGAAAATTCGGACAAATTTAAAGTGCTTTTAGCTCAAGTGCTCTTTCCAAAGCCTGATATTTTATTTTTAGACGAGCCGACTAACAACCTTGATATCGAAAGCATCAAGTGGCTTGAAAACGAGCTAAATCGCCATGAAGGCACGATGGTTGTAATCAGCCACGACCGCCACTTTATCAACGCGGTCTGCACACATATCTTAGATGTGGATTTTAAGAAAATTCGCGAATTTACGGGCAACTACGACGACTGGTATATCGCCTCAACCCTTGTTGCAAAGCAGCATGAGATGGAGCGCGATAAGAAACTTAAAGAAAAAGAGGAGCTTGAGAAATTTATCGCCAGATTTAGCGCAAACGCAAGTAAGGCTAGACAAGCTACAAGCCGTCAAAAACAACTAAGCAAGCTTGATATCGAAGAGATAAAAGTCTCAAGCAGACGCGATCCGAGCATACTCTTTCGCACTAAGCGCGATATCGGAAATGAAATTTTAGAAGTTCGCAACATAAGCAAGAAATTTGACAAAACGCTTTTTGAAAATTTTAGCTTCAAGCTCGAAAAGAACGATAAAGTAGCCATCATCGGCGCAAACGGCGTAGGAAAAAGCACTCTGGCTAAAATCATCATAGGAGAGGTTAAGCCCGATAGCGGCGATATCCACATAGGTGCAACCATCGAGCCAAGCTACTTCGCACAAGATACGACAAATAAAATTTCAGGCGAACTTAAGCTATACGAGTGGCTACAAGATGAGAAAAACAAAGACCTAGATGAGATCAGAAAGTGCCTTGGTAGAATGCTCTTTAGCGGTGCCGAGCAAGAAAAATCGGTAAGCTCGTTAAGCGGAGGCGAAAAACACCGCCTAATGCTTAGTAAGATCATGCTTGACCGCGGAAACTTGCTGATCTTAGATGAGCCAAACAACCACCTTGATCTTGAGGCTATCATCGCTCTTGGTGAGGCGCTTTATAAATTTAACGGCAACGTAATCTGCATAAGCCACGACAGGGAGCTCATTGATGCGTTTGCAAACCGCATTATCCACCTTAAAGGAGATGGCGAGATAGTGGATTTTAAAGGCACATTTGAAGAGTATATGCAGCAGCTTGAGGCTGGAGTTTAAGTACATGATAAAGGTTTTGTTCGTATGTCACGGAAACATCTGCAGAAGCACGATGGCGGAGTCTTTATTTACGCACATAGTTACGAAGCATGGTTTAGCGAGCAAATTTGAAATAGCTTCTGCAGGCACAAGCAGCGAAGAGATAGGCAATCCCGTTCATCACGGCACACAATCTAAATTAAAAGAAAAAGGCGTAGCGGTAGTATCACACAGAGCCGTTCAGATGAAAAAGAGCGATATAGACTACTACGACCACATAATCGCAATGGATACGGCAAACATCAGAAATATCGAGCGTATCACAGGGTATAAAAGCTCAAAAGTTGCAAAGCTGCTTTCGTTTGCAGGCTCTAGCGATGATGTCGCCGATCCTTGGTACACAGGGGATTTTGAAACCACATTTAAAGATATCAAGATGGGGCTTGAGGGATTTTTATCTACTTTAAAATTTTAGGCTAAATTGCTTGGTTTTGGCCTAAAATTCATGCACCGCCTAAGACTAGACGATGCATGAAATTATCTATTTTGCAGCCTTGGCTTGCTCGTTAAGATACGGTATCAAGTAGCCATAGCCCTCTTTTTCCATATCCTCTTTTGGGATAAATTTAAGTGCAGCGCCGTTGATGCAGTATCTTAGACCGCCCTTATCTCTTGGACCGTCGTCAAAAACATGCCCAAGGTGCGAATCAGAAAGACTGGTGCGCACTTCAACCCTTCGCATACCGTAGCTGTTATCAGCCACTTCGCCAAGCAAAGAGCCGTCTATCGGCTTGGTAAAGCTTGGCCAGCCCGAGCCTGAATTGAATTTATCATAAGATGAAAATAGCGGCTGTCCGTTAGTTATATCTACAAATATCCCTTCCCTTTTTTCATCATTTAGTTCGCTCGTAAAAGGTCTTTCAGTAGCCGAGTTTTTAACTACGTCGTAAGACAGATCGCTAAGCTCGCTTTTAAGCTGTGCATCGTTTTTATTTTGATAACTTTTTAGCTTATCCATATCCATTTTCGCTTCTTTCTTTTTACTGCTTAGCACCGCGTCTTTTGGAGGTAAGCTCTCAAATGTCACGTGGCAGTATCCGTTTGGATTTTTAGTTAGGTAGTCTTGATGATACTCCTCTGCTTTGCTGATGTTTTGTAGCGGCATAACCTCGACAACTATAGGCTTGTTATACTCTTTTTGCTTTTCTTTTATAAAAGCTAAAATTTCAGCTTCGTCCTTTGGATCGGTAAAGTAAATTCCCGTTCTGTACTGAGTTCCGCGATCATTTCCCTGCTTATTTAAGCTAGTCGGATCAATCGTATAGAAAAAATACTTAAGCAAATGCGGCAAATCGATAACATACTCATCATACTCGACATATACGGCTTCGGCTGCATTTGTGTTGCCGTAGCTTACTTGCTGATAGCTTGGATTTGGCACTTTTGAATTCGCGTAAGCGACATACGTATCTTTCACTCCTGGGAGCTGCTTAATATAAGCCTCCGTTCCCCAGAAGCACCCTCCCGCTAAAACTATAGTTTTATTTCCCATTTCGGCTCCTTTTGCCCATGTTGATACGGCTGTAATAAGCAAAGCCGCAACGATTTTTTTAATCATTTTCTCTCCTCATTTCTAATTTTATTTTGAAATGATATATTAGATTTGTAAAGCTAGTGTTAAATTTATATAACAATTTTATTTGCAAAGAGCGGCAAGGCTAGAAATTTAAACTCTTCAATCTCAAAAACATTTGCAAATTCATAAAATTTACTCATCTCTTCTTCGTTAAATTTAGCCGTCCATATCGCACCGCTACTGTTAAATTCGCGTTCAAATTCGTTTAAATTTTGAGAGCTAAAAAAATGCTCAAAGCGAGACATCAAAGCAAAAGGAGTATAAAATTTACACTCGTCTTTAAACTCAAATTTTTTCAGCTCCGCTTCATTTATCGCTAAATTTACGGCCGAGCTATAAGCTCTTACAAGCCCGCCCGTGCCAAGCTTGATCCCGCCAAAATAGCGCACTATAAACACGCCTGCATTTATCAAATTCGCTCCTCGCAATGCGTTTAAGCTCGGAGCTCCGCTTGTGCCTTTTGGCTCGCCGTCATCGCTTTGATTTTCTACGATTTGACGGTATTTATTTAGCTCGCGGTAAGCCCAGACTATATGCACCGCCTTTGGATGCTCGGTTTTAAGTCGCTCATGGACTGATTTAAACTTGCTAAGCGGCACAAGATAGCTTAAAAATGTAGATTTTTTGATCTCGCTTTTGGCGGTGTAAATTTCAGATATTGTCTGCATAGCGGATGAATTTCCTAAAAATTTTAGTTGATTTTAGCAAATTTGTAAAATTTAAAGAAGTTAAAAAGAGCAAAGAGAGCGGAAAATCCGCTCAAATTTGGCAAAATTATTTGCGAGTAGTCGCATCAGGAGTAAATAAAGGCTTATTCATAAGCTTAAAGTCGGCTATGAATTTTTGCCCTTTCTCGCCTGTTATCCACTCGATAAATTTATTTGCATTTTCTACGTCGGTTTTTGCGCAGTGTTTAGGATTTACGGCGATTACGGAGTAGAAATTTTTAAGATCGTCATCGCCTTCATTTACGATTACAAGCGACGGATCGTTTTTCATGTTCGCTTCATATTTGATATATGTGCCGCGATCGGTAAATGTAACGCCTTTTTGCTCGGCAGCCGCATTTATCGTAGCTAGCATGCCTTGTCCTGTTTGAGCGTACCAAGCGTCTTTCTCAGGAACTTCGCCTGCAACTTTTTTCCAAATTCCTTTTTCTTTATTATCGGTGCCTGATTTATCGCCGCGTGAGAAAAATTTAATGCCCTCAGCCTTAATCATCTCAAAAGAGCCTTTTATGTCTTTACCCTGAAATTTAGGCGCGATTGATTTATCGGCGATTAAAACGAAGTCGTTATACATAACAGCCTTGCGCTCAACACCAAAGCCTTTTTCAACAAATTCTTTTTCAACCTTTGGCGAATGCACGAAAAGTATGTCGGCATCGCAGTTCTCGCCAAGTTTAAGTGCCGCTCCCGTACCTACGGCAGTCCATTTTAGATCCACTCCCGTTTCAGCCTTATAAGCAGGATAGATAGCATCTAGCAAGCCAGTATTATCGGTACTTGTCGTAGTAGCCATCACAAGATCGCTATCAGCGGCAAAAACAGTAGATGCAACAACAAGTGAGCTTAAGATTAACTTTTTCATTTTTCTCCCTTTAAAATTTTAATAAAGATGTGCTATCATAGCAGATTTTAAATAAATTTAAATCAAATTTGGGAAATTAATTTTGGATTACATCTTAGAAGGGATAATATCCGCCTTCGGCTTGCTTTTAAACGGCGATGCAGAGACTTATTCGGCGATTAAGGCGACACTTTATACATCAAGCATATCGATCATGCTTGCTATCATCTGCGGATTTCCTATCGGCTTTGTTTTGGGATTTTACAACTTCTTCGGAAAGAAATTTCTAAGACTTCTAAGCGATACGGCTCTAGCAGTGCCGACGGTTGCTATCGGACTTATACTTTATGCTTTTATCTCAAGACACGGTCCGCTTGGAGAATTTGGGCTTTTATTTACGCTAAAAGCCGTCATGCTGGGGCAGTTTGTGCTAGCTATGCCTATTGTTGTTTCGCTAACGGCAAGCGTTATAGAAAATATGGAGCGCAAGCACTATCTTACGCTAATGAGCTATCGTTTGAGCAAATTTAAGCTCATTCTAGCCGTTCTTTACGAGCTTAGATACTCGCTTCTTGTGGTTTTTGCAACCGCTTACGGCAGGATCGTGGCCGAAGTGGGCGTTGCGATGATGATAGGCGGAAACATAAAGTGGTTTACCCGAACTATAACCACGGCGATATCGCTTGAAACAAACAAGGGCGAATTTTCTATGGGTATCGCTCTTGCTTTAGTGCTGATTTTTATCGCATTTGCCGTAAATTTAACCACTCACCAACTAAAAAGACTTGACAAATGATAAAACTTAAAGACGTGCTCGTAAAATACGAAAACAACATCGTGCTTGATATAAAAAATTTAGAGCTTCAAACAAGAGGTATAACCGCGCTTATGGGCAACAACGGAAGCGGCAAAAGCACGCTTATAAGAGTTGTGTCCTTTCTTCAAAAGCCAAATTCGGGTTATGTCGAAATTTGGAAAGAGAGTAAGCCTAGTCTAAAAACCCTACGTCAAATTTCAGTGCTTTTTCCCGAGCCCATGCTTCTTAAAAGAGGTGTGAGGCAAAATTTCGAGTTTGCGTTAAAAAGTAGAAATTTAGAGCACGAATTTAACCAAAGAGTTGGCGAAGCACTCGAGCTTGTAGGGCTTGACGAGAGCTTTTTAGATAAGAAAAATTATGAGTTAAGCTCGGGTCAAACTCAGCGCATAGCATTTGCTCTCGTTCTTGCTTTGCGTTCAAGGCTAAATTTGCTTGACGAGCCGACAAATAGCGTAGATCTAGCCACTTCAAAGCTGTTTGGCAAAGCCGTAAAATATCAGCACGAACAGTATAAAAGCGGCTTTATAATCGCGAGCCACGATGAAAAATGGCTAAGCGCAATCGCGCAAGATAGCGTGTTTTTACACAGAGGCAAGGTAAGCGAATTTGAGATAAAAAACATATTCGAAAATCAAAACGGCTTTTTAAATTTTGGCTCCGAAGTTAAATTTGCATTGCCGCAAGCTCTAAAAAACGCAAACAAAATCGCAATCAATCCAAACAAGATAATATTAAGCAAAGAGCCTTTTATCGGTAGTTTTAGCGGACTTTTGCACTCCGTTTCCATTATCTACGGCACATCTCTTTTGGTTAAGGTCAAAATCGGAGATTTTCTTATAAAAGCGGTCGTTAGTAGCCAAAATTTTATAGGAAATAAACTAACAACAGGCGAAAATGTATATTTTGGCTTTAGCGACGAGGCATTTTTGGATATAGAATAAATTAAAAATTTATAAATTTCTTGATATGATAATGATTTTTAAATTAATAAGGTTAAAAATCGAAAATGGACTCAAAAATTTCAAGAAATTTGGCTATGAAAATCCTTGCGATGATAGTTTTGGGGGCTATTTATAGCGGCTCAAGCATACTGATACTATTTTTTATAAACAAATACCTACTAACCTTAACTCAAAAAAACGCTCTTGTTTTGGCTAGCTTCTTTGGGCTTTTGGCTGCATTTTTGATCTCTTCGATACTTTCTCGCATAGCGCTGTCTGCTATCGGTCACAACTTCGTCTTTGATATGAGAATGCAGATAATAAAGCGAATTTTAGATACTCCCAATCAAAAAATAGCCGCCATAGGAAAGTCGAATTTATTAGCCTCTCTTTCAAGCGACATCATAAGCCTTACAAACGGATTTACAAGGATTCCGGACATCATACAAGGAAGCTTGATCATATCCTTTGCAAGCTTTTATATAGCCTACTTGTCGCATGAAATTTTTATTTTTTTGCTTATTTGGATGAGCGTTACGATATTTATCAGCAACGCTTCTATGAAAAATATCTATAAATACTACGGACTTCACAGACAAAACGAAGATACGTTATACAAAGACTACCAAACCAGCATAGAAGGACACAGGGAGCTAAGCCTAAATTTAAAAAGAGCAAAAAAGCTTTATAATGACAGATTCGTGCCAAACGCCAAGGATCTTCGCTCAAATATCATAAAAGCTGAAATTTACTCATCATTTGCCAGCAATTGGATCAGCGCTATGATGCTAGGCGCCATAGGAGCGGTTATTTATATCTGTCTTGCGTATCAGGTTACGACTTTGCAAGATGCCATAACGATAGCCTTGACCATACTATTTTTAAGAGCGCCGCTTATGATGGTGGTTTCAAGCATTCCAAGTCTTTTTAAATCAAAAATAGCCTACGAAAAGCTAAAAAAGCTTGATCTAACTAAATACGAAGCAGAATTTAGCATGAGTGAAAATTTCCCGCAAAGCTGGGACAAGCTAAGTTTAAAAAATATAAATTTCAAATACGACATAAACGATGAATTTGGCTTGCACGATATAAATTTAGAGATAAATAAAGGCGAAGTTGTATTTCTGGTGGGCAAAAACGGAAGCGGCAAATCAACTCTTTTTATGATATTAGCAGGACTCTTAAAGCCAAATAGCGGAGAGATGTATGTGGATGATCTGCTTATCACAAAAGAGAATTTAAAAGCCTATGCAAATACGATAAGCGCCGTATTTAGCGACTTTTATCTATTTGACGAAGTCTTAAGCGATGATGATAAATTTATAGACGAGCTTCTTAAAAAGATGTTTTTAGATAAAAAAGTAAGCGTAAAAGATGATAAATTTAGCACCCTAAACCTCTCTCAAGGACAAAGAAAACGCCTTGCCATGGTTGCGGCACTACTTGAAAAACGCAAATTTATCATACTTGACGAGTGGGCTGCTGATCAAGATCCGCAGTTTAGAAAGATGTTTTACAAAGAAATTTTAAACGAACTAAAACAAGACGGCTACACTGTTTTTGCCATCAGTCATGACGATGCTTATTTTGAATGTGCGGACAAAATTTACAGCATAGAAAACGGAAATTTAAGTCAAATAAAATAATTTTTGATTTTAATTATTAATTAAAATCTATTTTGTTACTATTGAGTAATTTTTTAAATTTTAAGGAGTGTTAATGAAAGAAAGAGCGATCGAGCATATGAACTCAGATCATCTGGAAACCGTTATTGCGTTTTGCAAGAAATTCGGTTCTTTTAAAGACGTAAGCAACGTAAAACTAACCGATATGAACGAAGACGGACTGATTATCACATGTGATCAAGGTGAAGTTTTTGCGCCGTTTTTGCAAAAAGTGGTTAATGGAAATTATAAAGACGAGATAATAGCTCTTTACAGAAGCCTTGATGTAGGAAGCGGGCTTGAAAAGATCGAAAAAGGCGTTATCGAACTTATCGACTCTCTAAAAACGGTTATCGTTTCAAGCGTGCATAGTAACATGCAATGTGTCGGCTCATATACGCCGTTTGTAAGAATTAATGAAGATATATACATCTGCCTAAGTTCGGTTGCCGAGCACTACCACTCGATAAAGGCAAACCCTGATAAAATTTCTTTGCTTTTCATAGAAGATGAAAGCTCTGCAAAAACGATATTTGCAAGAAACCGCTTAAGCATAAAAGGTGAAGCTAAATTTGTAGAAGACGAAGCACTTAGAAACGAAATTTTTGATAAACTTGCCGAGAAAAATCCAAAAGAATCTGCTATAAAACAGCTTAGAAATATGGCAGATTTTTATATCATAAAAGTTGATCTAAAAGAAGGCAGATATGTAAAAGGATTTGGCGCAGCGTATAATTCAAACGGTCTTAAACTAAGCCAAGCCGCAGGAGAGAGCAATCCTCACCAAAAAAATCCGCACGGACACAATCCGCACGGCGGACATAATCCACACCAAAGACAACACTAAAAATCACTTTCTATAAAATATAGTCGCTAAATTTGGCGACTATATCTCTTTCGGCCTAGTTTTTAAATTTAATAAAATTTATAAAATATTAATTATTCAAAAACTATACTTTTTTCATAATACAATATTGATTTTAATTATCGATTAAGTAATAAAGTTATAAGATTACTACTAAATTTTATATTTGTTCTAAATAAAATAACTATATTTTAAAATACTAATTACACAATAAGGAGTAAAAATGTATGGCAAAAAAGAGGTAGGTTTAGTAAAAGCGGCGATCATCACGTCTTTTGTGGCTACGATAAGCTTATATGGCTCGGGCGAACAAACTACGAAGCTAAACAAGACTATCGTAACCTCAACAGGCTTTGAAACCCAACTCAAAGACGAGGTAAAAAATGCATACATCATCACAGCCGAAGAGATCAAGGATAGAGGGTATACAAGCGTATCCGAAGTACTTGAAAGAGCGCCCGGAGTGTATATATCAAATGCAGGAATATTTGGCGAAGAAGAGATAGATATGAGAGGTCAAGGACCTTATGCAAAAACCAATGTCAAAACGCTAATTAACGGAGTAAACCTAAATACTCTAAAAGCGGGACATGGAAGCATAGCTACGCCGTTAAATTTAATAGCGGTCGAGGATATAGAAAAGATCGAGATAATACCAGGAGGCGGAGCAGTTCTATACGGAGGAGGAACGGCCGGTGGCGTTATAAACATTATCACAAAGAAAAAACCTAGAGATTTTTACGCTAACGCCTCATCTAAAATCGCTTCATACAACTATAAAGATGCAGTTATCGGTATAGGTGGACTTGTAAACGAAGATCTGTTTTTAAAATTTAGCGCAAAAGGCTTTGATTCCAAAAGATATAAAAGAGGCGAAGAGACAAACGGATACTATCTAAACGGCGGCATCACTTACCAGATAAACGATAATCAAAGCATCTCGATAACTCCTAGCTTTTACTCTCAAAAATATGAAAATCAAAGCGGAGCTCTTACAAAACAGCAAGTAGAGCAGGATCGCCGCCAGTCAAGTAGGCCTGAGGCTCCGCAAACTTATAAAAAATTTGATATCACGCTTGATTACTCTTTAAAACTTAGCGATAACTACGAAATCAACTTTATGCCTTACTATTTGCACACCAAATTTGAGCAAAACGGAAAAAATATAATCAAATTTTCGGATAAAAAAATAGGTGCGAATTTAAAAAATAGACTTACTTACGACAGAGGTGAGTTTATTTTCGGGTACAACTACGAAGATATATATGACAAGCTATCTCAAAAAGACGAATTAGGAAAAGAGATTCACTCGGTATATTTTTTAGAAAAGCATAATTTTACAGATATACTATCTTTAAATTTGGGTGGAAGATACGAAAGAGCCTCTTATGACGTAAAAAGACCCGAAAGCAAAGGTGCCATAAAAAGACCTATGTTTCATGCTAGCAAAAATACAAATTCTTACGCATTTGAGATAACTCCGAATTTTAAGTATTCAGATACGGGAAATACTTATGTGAAATTTGAAAAAGGCTTTGTATCGCCTTCTCCGCAAGAACTTGTGGACAATATCAAAATTCCCGGCGGATACGAGTATCAATTTAACAACTTAAAGCCAGAAACCTTCTATACATATGAAGTCGGATTAAAAGATATGATTTTTGATCAGTTCTTTAGTGCAGCACTGTTTTATACGGATACTACGGACATGATATTTGCCAAATGGACTCAACCGCACGGCAATCCTATGAATCCAAACATTAACTGGGAAAGAAAATATATAAATCTAGATAAGGCTAAAAGATATGGACTTGAGCTTTATTCGGAGCAATCTTTAATAGAAAACAAGCTAAAGCTCACTCAGTCATACAGTCGTGTAACCGCCAAAGCTACATTTAAAAGAGAAAACCCAAGAACAGGCCAAACGATAACCGTAAAAGAAGAACTTCCAAACATAGCCAAGCAAAAATTCATATTTGGAGTTGATTATGCGCCTATTAAGAATTTAAATTTATATGCCGACGTAAAATATCTTTCAAAAATTTTAAATAATAGCGGTGAAAAAATGAGTTCAAAAACGCTAGTAGATGTATCGGCAAGATATAATTTTACAAAGAATTTTTCATTAGTAGGCGGTATTAAAAATCTATTTGATAAAAAACACTACATATACTATGACACTACCGCAGAAAGAGGAAGAGGCATTTACTACCCTGCTCCGGAACGAAATTACTACGTAGAGTTTAAATATAACTACTAACAAATTTAGGCGAGTAAAACGGCTCGCCTAAACTCTCTTTATAAAATAATTAAAATATTGATTTTAATTATCGATTAATAAATTTGATGATACAATTTTTCCGTAAATTTTACAAAAAAGAATTTAAGACAACAAAACCACAACTATAAAGCGTGTGTTTAACATATCTTTCGCGATATTGAATATATAAAAATAAAAGCAGATAAAAACAATTCAAAATAGACAAGGAGAGAAAGGTGTTTAAAAAAATCACAACCATTAGTATTGTCGCGGTAGCCGCTCTTTACGGCTCTGATGCAAATACAAGACTTGATAAGACCGTTATCACGGCTACTGGCTTTGAGAGTCCTTTAAAGGATGAGGTAAGAAACGTATCGATAATAACCTCCCAAGAGATAGAAAACAGAGGCTATAAAAATTTAAAAGAAATTTTAGAAAAAGCTCCCGGAGTTAGCTTCAACGGCAAAACTGTAGATCTTAGAGGTCAAGGAAGCAAAGCAAACACATCTGTTAAGGTGCTTTTAAACGGTGTTGCGATGAATATGATAGATACTACCCCTACGACTATACCTATAGATCTCGTTCCGATAGAAGATATAGAACAAATAGAAATCATACCGGGCGGTGGAGCCGTGCTATACGGAAGCGGAACTAGCGGAGGAGTTATCAATATCATAACAAAACAAAAAGCCGTAAAACCATACGCAAACATATCTACCAAAATAGCCTCATACTCATACAAAGATCTAAATTTAGGCGTTGGTGGGAACGTAACGCAAGATCTGTTTTTAAAAGCTACCGCCAAGGCATTTGATGAAAAGGGCTATAGATATGACGAGAAAAACAAAGGTCACTACGCCTCTTTTGGATTAAATTACAAAATTTCAGATAATCAAAGCATAGTTTTTAACCCAAGCTATTTTAAGGCTAAAACTTACGGAGTGCCGACTTTATCCGCAGAAGAGATGGATATAAACAGGCGACAAGCGGGCGGGGAACCGACCCTAACCACAAGCAAAAGACTAAATTTTGATGCAGACTATGCGATTAGATTTAATGATAAATTCGATATGCACATTATGCCTTATTATCAAGACGTGAAAATTATTCAAGACGATTTTCATATGAAAGATAAAAAAACCGGAGCAAACGTAAAAACAAGATATAACTACGGTAGCGGCGAACTTATAACAGGTTATGATTACTTAAATAACGAAGGCTACAGGATGATAAACGTCAATGTTAAAACGCCTATGTTTTCAAGAAATCAACTGACCATATTTGATATGCAAAAGCAAACCCACTCTTTATATCTGCTTGAGAAACATAACTTCACCGACATCTTTTCTCTAAGCGCAGGAGCGAGGTTTGAAAGAGCAGATTATGATGTAATAAGAGATGTTAGTGTAGCTATGACCGCAGGCGGAAGAACTATAAATACAAAAGACTACTTAAAAGTAGGAGACGATAAAAACAACTACGCCTATGAGATAACACCGAATTTTAAATATTCAGATAGCGGAAGTATTTATTTTAAATTTGAGCGCGGATATATATCTCCGGGACCAAATCAACTTATAGATAAGCTTGGGCCAAACGGACCTTATGTCTTAAACAATCTTAAATCAGAAACATATCATGGATATGAGCTTGGACTTAAAGATCTTGTATTTGGAAATTTCTTTAGCGCGACTCTTTTTTTAACGGATACTAAAGATGAAATTTTAACAGTTTCTCTTGGAAGAAATGTTAGCGACGGATGGAATTTTAAAAATATAGACAAAACTAGAAGATATGGAACCGAAATTTATTCAGAACAAGAATTTGGAAAATTTAAGCTAAAAGAGAGCTTTTCGTATGTAAATGCAAAGATTAAAACAGGCAAAAATTCAGGACGCAAAGTTCCTTTAGTAGAAAGTAGTAAATTTGTAATAGGGGCTGAGTATGAGCCTATTAAAAACTTAAATTTTTCAACCGACTTTAAATATCTATCAAGCTCTCTTGATGCGAACTATGACAAGATAGACAGTAGAAAAATTGTTGACGTGGGTTTAAGCTATAAATTTACAAAAGGAATTTTAGTGTCTGCGGGTATAAAAAATTTATTTAATGAAAAATATAATTATACTCAAAGCAAACAAAACAACTCTTACGACCCTGCTCCTGAGCGAAATTACTACGTAGAGTTTAAATACAACTACTAACGAATTTAAGCGAGCTTGCCTTGCTCGCTTAAATTTTACTATATATCTATAGCATATTGATTTTAATTATCGCTTAATAAATTTGATGATACAATTTTTTCGTAAATTTCATAAAACAAAGAATGGGGAACTATGATTGAGTATTTACAAACAGGCGGCATATTTATGTGGCCTATATTTTTTCTATGCGTTTTGGCTGTTGCCGTATTGCTTGAGAAGGCTTTTTACTTCACCTTTGTGGAGATAGACGCGACAAGCACATTTAAGATGAAACTTAGCAATCTCATACTAGAAGGCGATACCGAAAAGATAAGGGAATTTTGCAAAAATTACAAAAATTCACTTGCAAAAACAACTATATTAGTTCTTGATAATATAAAAAATTTAAACTCCACAAACAAAACTCAAGTCGAATATATCATAGAAGAAGCCGTGACCGTAGAGCTTTCAAATTTAGAAAAAAGAAGCTGGATATTAGGACTTTGTGCAAGCGCAAGCCCTCAGCTTGGACTACTAGGAACGGTTGTAGGCATGATAAAGGCATTTGAAGGACTTAGCTCAAGCGTAAATGCTCCACTCGTAGCCATAGGCATATCAGAAGCGCTTTATACGACTGCGGCGGGACTTATAGTGGGAATTCCTTCGCTAGTCTTTCATCTAATGATAAATAAAAAGATTGATTTTATACTAAATGATTTAAACAGGCTCATAAGCTTATTTGGCAGATGCTGTGAAAGGAAATGCTGTGAAGTTTGTCCGTCGTAACAGACACAAAAGCGCAAGCATTTCGATGCTAAATTTGATTGATGTCATATTTGTCTTGCTTTTGTTTTTTATGGTAACGACCACTTTTAACAAATTTGCTCATATAGACATAGCTCTGCCTCAAACAAACTCGAATTTGGAAGAAAATAAAGATGATGTGGTTCAATTATTTTACTTACTTGACGAGAGCTTGATACTTAAGATAAATGAGGTCGAAAAAACGCTAAATCACGAAAATTTAAAAGAAGAGATCTCGAATTTAAGCCCTTCTCAAAAGAAAAACATAACTTTAAATGCGGACGAGGCTATAAACTACGGCAAAGTAGTTGATGTGATATCAAATTTAAAAGACGCAAACGTCCAAAACGTAGAGCTTAATATCAAAAAGAAAAACTGATCAAAAAGGAGAAAAAATGTTTAAAAATATTGCTATTATCAGCATTGCGGCAGCCGTTAGTTTATACGCGGCGGATAATTCAACAAAGCTTGACAAGACCGTTATCACGGCGACAGGTTTTGAAAGCCCGCTTAAAGACGAGGTTAAAAACGTCTATATAATAACGTCAGAAGAGATTGAAAGTCGCGGATATAAAGATGTAGAGGAAATTTTAGAAAAAGCTCCCGGGGTAAATTTCATAAACTCGGGTTTTGGCAAGACAATTGATCTAAGAGGGCAAGGAACAAAAGCAAACACATCGGTTAAAGTTCTATTAAACGGCATGGCTTTAAATATGCTTGACAGCTCGCATGCGTTTGTGCCTCTAAATTTCTTAGCTATTGAGGATATAGAACAGATCGAGATCATACCAGGCGGTGGTGCTGTTTTATACGGTAACGGCACAAGCGGCGGCGTAGTAAATATAATCACAAAGCAAAAGCCTAGAGATTTTTATGCAAACGTATCAACCAAGCTTGCTTCATACTCTTACAAGGATCTTAATTTAGGCTTAGGAGGAATGGCTAGCGAAAAACTATTTCTAAAAGGAAATTTTAAGGCTTTTGACGAAAAGGGTTATAGAAACGGAGATAAGCAAAGAGGATTTTATACAAGTCTTGGGATAAATTATCAAATTTCGGACAATCAAACCCTAGCAATCAATCCAAGCTACTATAAAACTAAAATTGACACGACGGATTCTATAACCAAAGCTCAACTAGAAGCCAACAGAAAACAAGCGGGCGAGCCTATGGAGCAGCTAACGCATAAAAAAGCCGACATAAGCGCCGAATACGCTATAGCCTTTAGCGATAAATTTAAACTAAACTTTATGCCTTATTATCAAGAGATAAGTATGCGAGGGGCTACAAGCGATTTTACGGACAAAAAGCTAGGTGCAAATTTAAAAACCAGATATGACTATGGAAGCGGCGAATTTATATCAGGGTATGATTACTTACAAAATAAAGGCATAAGAGAGCGAGATAGAAAATTTGGAGGAATGCATAGCTACACGCTTGTAGATCTTAAAAAACAAACCCATACGCTTTATTTCTTTGAAAAACATAATTTTACCCAAGCGTTTTCATTAACCGGAGGATATAGATTTGAAAAAGCCATATATGATATAAACAGATATTCAAAGCTAACAATGCCACCTAGACCTCCTATGACAAGACCTATGAATATAATTGACAGTATAGACACAGATAAAAACATGAATAATCATGCATTTGAGATCACTCCAAGCTTTAAATACTCAGATACAGGTAACGTTTATTTTAAATTTGAACGCGGATATATCTCACCATCGCCTACTCAGCTAACAGACAAAGTAAGCATAGGCGGGGCACCTGAATACAAACTAAACAATCTGAAATCTGAAATTTTCCACACTTACGAACTTGGTTTAAGAGATCTTGTTTTTGGACAATATTTTAGCGCAACGGCTTTCATTACAAACACAAAAGACGAGATTGTAAATGAAATGACGGGAGGTCACTCAACATCTTGGAGATTTTATAACGTAGATGAAACTAGACGTTCCGGATTTGAAATTTACTCGGAACAAAATTTATTTGATGGCTTAAAATTAAGCCAAACGTTTTCATATATAGATGCCAAAATCAAAAAAGGTAAAAATTCGGGAAAACGCGTACCTTACGTATCAAAAAATAAATTTGTATTCGGTGTAAATTATGAGCCTATTAAAAATTTCAGTATCTTAACCGACTTAAAATACTACTCAAGTCAATTTAGCAGCTCTTATGACAAGATTGATGCTAAAACAGTAGTTGATTTTGGATTAAGATATAAGCTGCAAAACGGCTTTTCAATCGCAGGCGGAATAAAAAATCTATTTAACGAAAAATATAATGACTTTGAAAGTAAATTGGCAGATGCTTATGTGCCTGCTCCCGAGAGAAACTACTATTTAGAGTTCAAATATGCTTACTAAAACCAAGATGAGTATCGTTCTTGCGATACTCACCCTTATTCTTTGTATCATATCACTAAGCATAGGCGGAGCCGATATCAGCCAAAGCGATATCATAAATTTCTTTCTTGGCAAAGAGATAGACGAGATCAAGCAGACTATATTAGTAGAACTTAGGCTTCCTCGCTTGATTATGGCGCTTTTAATAGGCATGCTTCTTGCAAGCTCAGGCGTAGTCGTTCAAAGCGTATTTTTAAACCCGCTTGCGGATCCATACATCATAGGAATAGCTGCTAGCGCCGTATTTGGAGCGGTTATAGCCTATCTTTTTAAGCTGCCTGACATATATTACGGAATTTTTGCTTTTTTTAGCTCGGCAGTGTTGTCGATAGTAATTTTTAAACTATCCAAAAAAGGCAAATCAATAGCCACTCTTTTAATCATAGGCATAGCCTTCTCCTCTTTTTTAGGCGCTTTTACATCCTTTGCTACTTACTTGATCGGAGAAGATAGCTTTAGGATAGTAGCGTGGATGATGGGACATCTAAGCGGTGCTACCTGGCAAAAGATAGCTTATCTAATAGTTCCGCTTGTGTTTTCAATAGCGTATTTTTACATAAAGAGATTTGAATTAAACGTGATTTTAAGCGGAGACGAAGAGGCTCAAAGCCTAGGAGTAGATGTAGAAAAAACCAAAAAACATCTACTTATAGTATCTTCTCTTGCAGTTGCATTTTCTGTTGCATTTACCGGCATGATAGGCTTTGTAGGGCTTATCATTCCTCACATATTAAGAATGCTGCTAAAAACTTCAAGCAACGCAGTCTTAATCCCGGCTTCAGCGTTTACGGGCGCGTTTTTTCTTTTGGCATGCGACACGATAGGCAAAAGCGTGCTAAATCCTATCGAAATTCCCATAGGAGTTGTAACTGCGTTTTTCGGTGCACCGTTTTTTCTATTTTTAGCGATTAAATCAAAGCAAGGTATAGTCTGATGAGTGTGGTTGTTGAGAATTTAAATTTTACTTACGGCACCAAAGAGATACTAAAAGATATAAGCTTAAGTGCTAAAAATGGCGAATTTATAGGAATTTTAGGTCCAAACGGATGCGGCAAATCAACTCTTTTAAAAAACATTTTAAGAGTACTTGCACCAAAAAGCGGCATAGTGCAAATCAGCAACAAAGCCCTTAAAGACTACTCGCTTAAAGAGCTTGCCAAGACTCTTGGGTTCGTTCCTCAAAAGTCCGTTCTCTCAATGCCTCTTTTGGTTGAAGATATCTTGCTTATGGGGCGTTTTTGTCATCTTAAAAGCCAATTTTCAGGATACGGCAAAGAGGATAAAAAGAAGGTTGAAGAAGTAATGGATCTGCTTGATATATCGCACTTTGCAAAACGTATCGCTCACTCTTTAAGCGGCGGAGAATTTCAAAGAGTTTTGCTGGCGCGTGCACTTGTAAGCGAGCCGAAAATTTTACTTTTAGACGAGCCTACTTCGGCACTTGATCTAAACTACGCAATTGAGATTATGAAAATTTGCACCAAGCTTACTAAAGAGCTAAATTTACTATCTATAATGGTTTTGCACGATCTGAATTTAGCATCGATGTTTTGCGATGAAATTTTGATGCTAAAAGATGGAAAAGTAAGATATAAAGGCGCTCCAAAAGAGCTTTATACGAAAGAAATTTTAAAAGAAATTTACGGTCTTAACTGTGATGTAATCGAATATCAAAATAACCCGTTTGTGGTTGCATTAAAGGATTAATATGAAAAAAATATTTGTAGTTTTAGCTATATTGGCAAGCTTCATAAACGCCAAAAAGTTGGTCGTACTCGACCCTGCCGTTGTTGAGATCATTTATATGCTTGAAGCCGAAGATCAGATAGCCGCTATCTCAAATTTATCTATGTCAAAAATTTGGCCCGAAGAAAAGACTTCCAAACTAAAAACGGTAGGCACTTACACAAAGCCGAATTTAGAAAAGATAGTCGAGCTAAAGCCTGATCTTGTTATCGTTAGTTTTCACTCGGTAGATATACAAGATAGCCTTAAAAAGCTAAATTTACAAACCATTACTCTAAAAGCAGATAGCGTTAATGACATCTATCGCAATATCGAGGAAATGGGTAAAATAACAGGCAAAGAGGCAAAAGCAAAAGAGGTAATCGAAGGCATAAAAGCTAAATTTAAAAGCTTTGAAGATCCGAATTTAAAAGACAAAAAGGTAGTTTCGCTATTTTCTTCAACTCCGATGATGGCATTTACGTCAAAAACTCTAGCAGGAGATATGCTCAAACAGCTTGGTTTTGTAAATGTAGCTGACGGACTAGAAGGCGCAACTCCTGTAATTTCGCCTGAATTTATACTATCTTCAAATCCTGATTTTATAGTCATCATAGGCGGAATGGGCGGGGATAGCGACTTCTTAAAAACAAATCCCGTGCTTGCTAAAACAAATGCGGCTAAAAACAATAAAGTCATAACAGTTCCTTCTTCGCTCTTGCTTCGCGGAACGCCTCGCATAGGAGAAGGCATAGAAAAGCTTTATGATATGCTTACAAAATAAAAAAGAAGAGTAATTATGCGCTACTTTATAATCTCTTTGGCGATTAATATCGCTATTTTGTTTATTCCGCTAAAATCGGATGAAATTCTTTCAAAAAAAACCGAGGAAAATAAAGAGATAAAAGTAGTGCTAAATTTACAAAAAGAACAACCAAAACAGGCTGAAATTTTGCCCGAGCAACCACAGCCGCAACCTGAAATTCTTGAGCCTGAAATTTTACCGGAACCCATTATAGAGCCTGAACCTATTGTGGAACCTGAAATTTTGCCTGAGCCCGTTATAGAGCCTGAGATCACGCCTAAACCAAATCCCGAAATCAAAAAGGCTGAAAAACCAAAAGATATAAAAAAGCCAAAGCCTAAAAAGCAGATCAAAAAACCTGAAAAAAAGATAGTAGAAGAGATAAAAGAGCTTACTAAGACACCTGCGATACAAGAGCCTGCGCCACCAGTAGAGCAGCCACAGCCCTTGTATGTGCCTCAAGCCAAAGAATCAAATATAGACAAAGAGAGCTATTGTAAAGAAAATATCGGCTTTAAGGTCTTAAAAGAGCCAAGAGCGGATTATCCTAAAAAGGCGATTATGCTTAGACTTAAAGATACTTTTTATGTTGAAGTTGATTTTAAGGTTACAAACGGCGATATCCAGATAGTTTCCGTAAGAGGAAAAAATAAAATTTTTAACGACGAGGCGGCAAAAATCACAAAAGAAATGCAAATATCGGTACTAAAAGATATCAATCACTGCATCATAACCAAACCTTACGAATTCAAAATAAAGGATTAAAATGTTTAAAGAGCGCGTAAAAGGACATCACACGGGAGGCGGAGGCAGACCGATACCCGCAAGCGAGGAGGAGCTTTTTGCATTTTTACAAGGATCTCCCAAGCAAAAAGAAGGCGTGATATACTTTCATATCCCGTTTTGCGATAATATCTGTTCGTTTTGCTCGATGAATCGCAGCAAACTTGACGGCGAACTTGATACTTATACGGAATTTTTGCTAAGCGAAATCGAAAAATACGGAAAATTCCCATATCTGAAAGAAAAAAGCATAGAGTCGGTTTATTTTGGCGGAGGCACTCCGACGACATTAAAAGAGCGCCATTTAGAGCCTATCATAAACGCTATTCATAAAAATTTTAAAATTTCTTCCACCTGCGAATTCAGCCTTGAGAGCACCCTGCACAACTTAAATCTAAAAAAACTCAAGCTGCTTGATAGCCTTGGAGTAAATCGCTTTAGTATAGGCATTCAAACCTTTAGCGACAAGGGAAGAAAGCTTCTAAATAGAGTTTACGGAAAAGATGACGCTATAAAAAGACTTAGCGAAATTCGCCAAAATTTCGACAAATTCGTCTGTATAGACATCATTTATAACTACCCGAATCAAACAGTAGATGAAGTGCTTGAAGACGCACGCCTTATAAAAGAGCTTAAGATAGATAGCTCAAGTTTTTATTCGCTGATGTTTCATGAAGGCTCCGTGCTGTCTAAGGAAATTTCGTCTGACTACTATGACTTGCAAACCGATAAAAAGCTTCATCACGCTTTTGCAAATTCACTTCTTGAAAGTGGAGATTACGAAGTTTTAGAACACACTAAGATAAACCGAAAAAACAGAGACGAGTATAAATATATCCGTCTTTCGCACAAAGGCACGGATATCTTGCCTATCGGTTTTGGAGCGGGCGGAAAGATCGGCGAATTTAGCATGTTTGCGATGAATAAAGAGCGCAAAATGATATCCAGAACAACCGAAAATCAAAGAAAATTCGGTAAATTTATGAGTATGTTTCAGTATCCAAGCGTAAAATTTAACGACATAAGCCGTTATATCGGCGACGAAACTCTTGGCGAGCTTAAAGAGCTATTTAAAAAATGCGAAGAGCAAGGATATATGAGCGTAGATGAAGAGGGTATAAAATTAAGCATAGACGGCGTATTTTGGGGAAATACAATCTCAAAAGAGATATCGACAATAGCAAGAAAGGATTTTGAATGAAAAAAATTGTAGTTTATAGTTCGCTAACCGGAAATACACGAAAAGTAGGCGAAGCGATAGCGCAAGAGATCGGCTGTGAAGCGGTTAGCTTTGAAGATGAGAGAGTGAAGGACTTAAGCGAATTTGACTTCGTGGGAGTTGGATTTTACGTCGATAAGGGCGGTCCCGATGCGCATTTTAAACGCTACATAAAAGAAAAAATCAAAAACAAAAATGTCGGGCTTTTCATAACTCTTGGAGCCGAACCTGAAGGCGAGCACGGCATCAAAATGCTTGAGGTAGGCAGAGAAATTTTAGAGCAAAACGGAAATAAAATCATGCGAGAATTTATCTGTCAAGGCGCAATCGATCCAAAACTGATAGAGCAGATGCGAGAAATGGCTGCCAAAGCGGGAGATAAGGCGCTTCATCCTATCACTCCGGAGCGTGAAGCAAGATGGGCGGCTGCGGCAAGCCATCCTGATGAAAAAGATATCGCTAATGCAAAGGCGGCTTTTAGAGGGGTTTAAGACCCTTCTCCTTTTTGATGTGCTAATTTATCTCTTACCGCTAGCAAGACTGCTAAATTTAAGCAAATAAGAGGTTCTAAAATAGCTCAAGCTAGCTCATTTTTATTATCTTACGCGGCTAAATCGCCATTGAAATCAAAAACAAATTATACAAATTTTACCGCTTAATTTATACAAGTAAATAAAAAATCCAAATAAAGCCAAATTTGCCAACCTGCAAGTAAATATCTTTAGCTTACGGCTAACAAAATTAACTCTCCGCCCTACTCTCTATTTTGTAAAATTTAAAGCCTTATATCATCAATGCAAAAGATGAAAGATAAAATTTGGCTTTGAGTAGGAATTTGAGGCGAAATTTTGACAATTAAATTTAATACTCTTAATTTGGCATTTAGTAAGGCTTGGTTAAAATACCCTAAAAAAGGAAATTTTATGATACAAACATGCCTTTTCCCTGCTGCGGGCTACGGTACTAGATTTTTGCCTGCGACAAAATCCCTTCCAAAAGAGATGCTGCCGATACTTACTAAGCCACTTATTCACTACGGCGTTGATGAAGCTTTGGAAGCCGGCATGAAAAATATGGCATTTATAACAGGGCGCGGCAAACGAGCGCTTGAGGATTATTTTGATATAAGCTACGAGCTTGAGCATCAAATTTCAGGCACAAATAAAGAGTATCTGCTAACCGAAATTCGCGATCTCATGGCAAAATGCACATTTTCATTTACGCGCCAAGAGAGTATGCGAGGGCTTGGCAACGCCATACACACAGGCAAAACCCTCGTAAGAGACGAGCCCTTTGGCGTTATACTTGCGGATGATCTTTGTATCAACGAACAAGGCATTGGCGTACTTACGCAGATGGTAAGAATTTATGAAAAATATCGCTGCTCCATCGTAGCCGTCATGGAAGTGCCAAAAGAGCAAGTCAGCAGTTATGGCATAATAAACGGAAGATATATAGAAGACGACTTGATAATGGTTGATGATATGATCGAAAAACCAAGCGTAGAAGAGGCTCCTACAAATTTAGCCATCATCGGAAGATACATACTAACACCTGATATTTTTGCTATCTTAGAGCAGACAAAACCGGGAAAAAATGGCGAAGTGCAGATAACCGACGCTCTTATGCAGCAAGCAAAAGACGGCATGGTACTAGCTTATAAATTTAAAGGCAGACGCTTTGACTGCGGAAGCGTGGCGGGATTTGTCGAGGCTACGAATTTCTTCTATGAAAAGTTGCAAAAAGATGGTAAAAAATAACCTCTACTTTAAAAAAACACCGCTAGAAACGATAACCTCATACGCCAAGCGCATGAATGACGAGCTGGAAAGTGGGGATATAGGATACTATCACCTACCGGAGCTTGGAAACGACATGATAGCTTTAATAAAAGATATCGAAAGTAAATTCGCCGATATAAACAATGTCGTGCTAGTAGGCATAGGCGGTAGCTCTCTTGGGGTAAAAGCGCTCAAGCAGATGCTAAAAGCAGAAAAAAAAGATGGCTCAAGAGAGCTTTACTTTCTTGATAATGTAGACGGATTTAGCTTTGAAAAACTTATGGAGAGGATAGAATTTAAAAAAAGTCTGTTTATCATATCGTCAAAATCAGGCACGACCATAGAAACTATCACACTTTTTAAGTGTATTTTGCAGCGCTTTAAGCCTGAAAATTTAAGCCAAAATTTTCTTATCATCACAGATCCAAGCTCTCCGCTTGAAATATATGCTAAAGAAAATCAAATAACTTATTTTAATATCCCAAAAAACGTAGGTGGGCGCTTTAGCGTGCTAAGCGCGATAGGACTAGTACCTCTAAGCCTATGCGGATATGACATAAAAGCCCTGCTTGAAGGCGCAAGAGAGTGTAAAAAGCAATTTTTAAGCGATAAAGACGATACTTTAATGCATAAAGCATATCACTACGCAACGCATAAAAGCGCTAAAATAAACGTGATATTTAGCTATTCGGATAGATTGCTCGCATTTAATGACTGGTATGTGCAGCTTTGGGCGGAAAGCTTAGGCAAGAAAAAGGGATTTAAGCGATATGGACTAACACCTGTGGGGCTTATCGGATCACGCGATCAACACTCGTTTTTGCAACTCATAATGGACGGAGTTAAAGATAAAACAGTAACTTTTATCAAAGTTGAGGATCAAAATAGCATGGCGATAACGCCGAATTTGAGCCTAAAACACCTCGAAGAGTGTGATTTTGCAAACAATATCAGCTTAAATTCCCTCATAAACGCACAATGCGATGCTACAACTCACGCACTCATACAAGAGGGTATAAGTGTAGATATGATCACTGTAAGCAAGCTTGATGAATGGCACGCAGGATACCTGATATACTACTACGAGCTTCTAACTTCAGCAACCGGAATAATGCTTGGAATAAACACTTATGATCAGCCTGGTGTTGAAGTAGGAAAAAGAATTTTAAAAACCATGCTTGGAAGATAAATTTGCATACGTAGTCTTGTTTTGCTTTATAAATTTTAGAGATTATGCAAGGGTTTTAAGCATACCGAACTCTTAAAAATATTTTGGTCAAGCCTTTATTTTATTTGGAACCAAAAAAGATACTTTAGAATTAAACACTGACTAGATGCCTTAACTTAGGCTTTACCTATATAATAAAAGTTAAAAGATTAAAGAAAAAATAATAAAAATTTAAGGGGTGTTGAGCCCCTTAAATTGAAGATTTATTAAGCTAAAGTAGCTTCAAGCATCCAAATAGCTTTTTCGTATTTTGCTATATTGTCTTCTGCGATTGCAACTGTCGTGCTATCACCATCTGCAACTTCTGCAAGTTTTTTAAATTCGCCAAGCAAGTGTTTATAATCAGCTAAAACTCCTTTTAGTACTTCTGTCGGAGTATAGCTATCTTTGCCCTCAGGCTTAATATGTGAGCGTTTATTTAACTCTTCAGGGCATGTTATAGCTTTGCCGCCTAATTGAATAGCTCTTTCTGCCATTTCGTCAAAAATTTCAGCAAATTCATCATATGCTTTTTCTGTATACTCATGAATGCTAAAAAATTGAATACCTTTTACATTCCAATGATAGTCGTGAAATTTGATAAATAATGCATGAGCATCAGCCTGAATTTGGTTTAGTTGTTCGATAACTTTTGACATATTGTCTCCTTGTTTTAAATTTTATATGAGGAATTATAGCAAAATATTCTTAAATAAAAATTATTTTTAAATAATAATTTTTATTATTTGTATTTTTGTTTAATATATTATATAGTATGTAGGTTAATAGATGGAATTAACCATAAAAATTAAATTAGCAATATTTACATAGCAACTCAATAGCTTATGCTTTTAAATAAAGCCAGATGAATTTTTACAAAAATAATTTAATTGCTTGATATATTTTCTACTGTAGATACAAAAAATTGTAATAAATATGTGATTTTAAAACAGCCTTGAGCGAAATAATTCGCTCAAGGTATCATAAGAAAAATTAGAATGAGTATTTAGCTTGAAATCTAAATTTCTCAGATTTTTCTTTATCGGTGTTAACTTTTGTTGTTAAATGAGAATACCAGCTCTCAAATGTTAGTTTTGAGCTGTAATCATAAGATAGTCTACCTACATACTCTTCAACTTTTGTTTTTTGATCTACGTTATCTTTTACATTACCTTTTAAGTAATCAGCTCCGATACCAAACTTATCAAACATATATCCTGCAGTTAAGAACCAGAAATTTCCTTTTCCATTAAGAGCTGTATAATCAAGATATTGCTCAGCAGGGCTTATGAATTCGCCTTGATCTTCAAGAGTTGAAAAACCGTCGGCTCTGTCTTTTACTTTCCAGCCAATATATCCGGCAGACAAATCAGCTCCAAAAAGTCCCACGCCTAATTCGGCAGCATAAAAATCAGTATCTTTATAAGTAGCAACTACTTTATCATCTACATCAGTATGTCCATATTGAGCTTGCAAACCAAATCCTACGTCGTCATTAACATCAAAATTAAATGCAACATCGGCAGCTATAAGATTTGCAACATCAACAAGGCTGGCATACCATAGTTGGAAGCTTACAGGATCATATGAACCAACAGCAGCTACGCCGTAAAGATTTTTTTCAAAAGCAGCTTTAACTATAGCCGAATCTGTTTCGCTACCATATTCAAGAGCATCGAAAGCAAGGGCGGCAAGAGTCAATCCAGCTATATCTGTATTTACTACTTTTATACCTGTTCCAGCCTCATCATCTGTGAAATACGTTCCGATAACTTGTTTACCAGCTGTAATTGTAGTATTTCCAACCATGTAACCAAGATAGAATTCTTGAACACCGAATGTGCTTGTTGTATTTGTAGTATCAGCTGTATCAGCATAGCCTGCAGAGCCATCTGTAGCATTGTATCTTAAGCTTAAAACACCAAAGAAGTTATCATCCAGTGCAGCTTTAAACGAGAAGATAGACTTAAACTGATGTCCAGCTTCAGTATTTTTAACACTTAATGGATCTGTTGTTTTTGTAGTCGTATATCTATATCTTGCAAATCCTGAAAGATCTACATTTTTAATGGCTTCTTCAAGCGGGGTTGCGCTTGCAACGCTTGAGAAAGCACCTAAAGCAACTAAAGTCGCCAAACTAATCTTTGCTAGTTTCATTTAAACTCCTTCAATCAGAAATACCTTGAAATAGTAACATAAAAAGATATTTAATTCGCTTAAAATTAACTAAATTATATTAAATTTATCATAATTGTTACTGATCGTTTACTAAAAAGTGGTATTTAAAATAAAACTTTCAAGAAATATTGACCAATTATTAATGCTTTATACTTCAAGTAGTCAAACTACTTTAAATAACTTCCTTGCGTAGGTTTCGTAGAAACATCTGAGTTTTCTTGTGAATTATATTTATAGTCAAGTGCATCTTTACCTTTCAAAAAGACAATAATAGAGCCTAAATCTTTATATGTAGTTCTTGCCGCAACCATTTTCATAAGCTCCCTTGCGCTTCCTCCATAAGAAGGATCGTTTAAATATCCAGAAAATGCAATTTCTATATCTTCCGCACTTAGTTTTGTTAATTTTTCTGAACCATGAACTCTTTTGTTGCCGTCACTGCCATGACAAGACGCACAATTTTTGATATACAATTCACGTCCTTTTTCAACACTGTATTTCCTACTATTGTCAACACCTATATTCAAAAATTTACCATCATTATCTTGGGCTTTTTTTTCATACACATTTATACTAATATTTTCATCTTTTGAATATTTTTCGACTAAAGACTTTAATTCTTTAGCAAATTCTCCCCTAGCCTCAAACACATAGCTTGGCTCATCACTATTTAAAGTAAAACAAAATACAAAAGATACTAAAAATACAAATTTTATAAAGTGCATAAAAACCCTTATCTTATAAATTTAAAAATCCCAAGCAAGAAAATCTCACTTGGGATTATAGCATATTTATTTTATTCTAAATTAGATTAGAAGTTCCATCTAGTTTCAAATCTAATTCTATCTCTTTTATTAGACTGACCGTCTTTTTTATCTTTTGCTGCGGCATAGAATGTTGAGAAATTAAGCTTTTTGCTGTATCTATAGTTACCGCCAACATTCCATTCTTTTCGATCGGTATCCTTACCAAATCCAGCAGCATGACTATAACCTTCACCATCTATATAGTTAGCATAGGCTCCAAATTTATCAGCTTTATAGCTAGCTCCCACAAACCAATATTTATTATCGTCCATAATATTATTGTAGTATTGCTTACCGCCATTCATTACGCTATTAACTAGTTTGCCAGGATTAATCAACTTGCCGTTATCTTCTATAGTTACAAATGACAATTTATTATCTTTTGCCTTAAAGCTTATATATCCGGCATTAATTCCAAATCCTGCTACACCCAAGTCTGCTTTAGCGGCAAAAAAGTTAGCATTACTATACAAGTCATGTTTTGCTTGGTTATGAACATACTGTCCTTGTAAGCCTAATTTTACAGCTTCTAAATCAAATTTTAAAGCAGCATCCGCAGCATATAAATTAGCTATATTTTCTAAATTTGTCCACCATAGTTTAAAGTCAACTGGATTATAACTACCCATAGCAGCTAACCCATACACATTTGGAATTTGAGGAAGAGTATTTTGTAATTCACCGTCAAAATCACCACCTGTCTCAATCGCATCAAATGCAACTGCAGCAAGAGTTAGACCTTGTATGTCAGAATTTACGATTTTAATACCTGTGCCAGCCAAATCGTCAGTGAAGTATGTCCCCATAACTTGCTTACCTGCGGTTACAGTTGTAGCACCTCTTTTGTATCCAAGATAGAACTCTTGAACACCGAATGTACTTGTTGTATCAGTTATGTCTGCAGTATTAGCATATCCTGAGCTACTATCGTTAGAGCTATATCTAAGACTCAAAACACCGAAGAAGTTATCATCAAGTGCGGCTTTAAAAGAGAATATAGACTTAAACTGGTGTCTTCCGTTCTCGTTTTTTACACCTTTTACGTCAGTAAGGTCGTTTGTGTATCTATATCTTGCATATCCTGAAAGATCTACATTTTTAATCGCTTCTTCAAGTGGAGTTGCGCTTGCAACGCTTGAGAAAGCACCTAAAGCAACCAAAGTCGCCAAACTAATCTTAGCTAGTTTCATATTGTCTCCTTATTGAGTTTGGTTAAACCGTATAAAGCAAATATTACCATAACTAAAAAGGAAAATAACTTAAATCATTTTTTAATGGCTTATATTGTGTTATCTGGTGTTAATTTTTTTCACAAAATATTAGAATATCAAGATTTTAAATACACAAAGCCAAATACATTCCAAAAAAGTTATGATAACGGTTTTTATAATTTTATATTTTTGAGAAGTTTTGCTTAAAAGCTTAACCTTTAAAATCAGCGAATTTCACTTAAAAAATCAAAATTTTAATAAATTTTGAACAAAAATCTTAAAAGTAAATTTTAGATAATTTATTAAAAGAATAAAAAGGGAGCTTTGCCTCGCCCCCTTAAAAGGAGTTCTAACTTTGATTGCTTGATGAAATTATAAATCACATCGGTAAATCAACGGCTAATCAAAGTTGATCTTCTCATCTTTAGGCAGTTGTATAACTTGTTTTTTATTTGTTGCACGTTTGGTTTGTTGAACTTTTGTGCTTGTATTTAAATTTTTATACGATTTTTTAGGGCTTACGTAGCCTTGCTGTATAAGATACATATTTTTTATTTTGGTATCAAAAATAGTTGCATAGATCAAATCGCCAGCATTAAAATAATGCTTATCGGCACAAAATTTACCGCTTGATAGCTTATCGTTACTCGTATCAACACTTCTTATATCATAGCACCAGCCATTTTCGGTATAGCTAATATCCTCTATAACGCCGCGTATGCTTTGTTCTTTTTTGACAACAGGCTGATTTATCGTGCTGCGACTTGGCAAATTTGGAGTTTGGTTAAAAAGGTCAAAACATCCCGTAAATAAAGTCGCAAAACTCAAAATACAAATAAGCTTAAGCTTCGACATTTATGATATTTCCACCTAGTTTTGCTATGCGTTCATCTATCTTTTCTAGAGTTTTTTGGATAGTTTGTTGCGAAATTTCAGGTAAATTTCCTCCCCAAAGGCGCTCGGCTTCTTTAAAGCCATTAACGACACCTTCTCTGCCCGCTTTCAACATCTCAAGATCATCTCCTGCGCCGTTAAGTACGAAGTCTGCGATTCTATTTGCCGTATTTGTGATACCGAAAAATCCGTCTTCGCCTATAAGCACCTTTGCTTCGTCTTGATTTAGAGATGTTATGTCTTTGCCGTCATAACCAATCGATCTATAATCAATCTTGTTTAATATCTGCATCAAATTTTTAGAATTTATATCCTGAGGATCAAACAAGCTAAGAGCTGATTGGGTATCGAAATTTATACTGGTGTGATTAAAGGCTTTATTTTGAAACTCTAAGAAATAGCCGTTTGTAAGCTCTTTAGCATTTAAATTTGTAAAATTTTCTCTAAATTTTTCAATGTTTTCTTTACTACTTAAATTATAAGGATTTGAGTTATTAAAATTCGAATTTATCTGCATTTATTCTCCTTTATTTTCATCAATTTTACTATGCTTTTTTAAATTAAGTTTAAAGAGACTCATTTAAAATTACATTTTTTAATAAATTAAGCCCGTTTTCTATATCGTCCCATTTCGAAAATTCTGAAGGATTATGGCTGATTCCGTCTTTTGAAGGGATAAATATCATCGCAGTAGGACAAATTTCAGCCATATGCATCGCGTCATGTCCAGCTCCGCTTGGCATTATCTCATAGCTTAAATTTAACCCCTTAGCCTCTGAAGCTATCAAATTTATAAGCCTCTCGTCAAGTCTGCATGGAGTATCAAAACCGAGTTGCTTTATCTCGCATTTTACGCCTCGTTTCTCTTCTATTTTGTTTATATGCGAGATTATCTGAGCGTAGGCATCTTCACGGGTTTGCAAATTTATACCCCTTAGATCAATGAGCAACATCGTCTCTCCCGGCACTACGTTCATCACGCCCGGTTTTACGGAGCAATTACCCGTAGTTGCCACTACGCTATTTTGAGAATTATCTTTTGCTATCTTTTCAACTGCCAGTATTATCTCAGCCGCCGCACAAAGTGCGTCATTTCGGTATTTCATAGCAGTAGTTCCGGAGTGCTGAGGCTGCCCGATAACTCGCACGCTAAATCTATGAGGCGCAGCGATGGCACTAACTACGCCGATTTGAATTTTTTCATTATCAAGAAGCGGCCCTTGCTCGATATGAATTTCAAAAAAGCTTTTGTAGTTAGGTTCTAAATTTTTAGCCTCTTCGATCCTTTTTATATCTATTCCGAATTCGCTAAAAATTTCGCCTATTTCACGTCCCGTAAAGTCTTTAACATCCTTTAGCTTCTCATATCCTAGCTTACCGCACATTACCTTGCTGCCAAGAGTTGCGATATTAAACCTGCTTGACTCCTCACACTCAAACACGATTAACTCAAGAGAGTGTTTTGTTTTGATATTTTCATCATTTAATGAGCGAATTACTTCAAGTCCGCCAAGCACGCCTAAAATTCCGTCAAACTGTCCGCCGTTTATAACCGTATCAAGGTGGGATCCAAAGGCGATTGCAGGTAAATTCGGCTCGCTCCCTTCGCGCCTTGCAAAGATATTGCCTATCGCATCCACTCTTACGCTAAGACCCGCTTCCTGACAGCGCTTTATAAAGAGTTTGCGCGCGGTTTTATCCTGAGAAGTGTAAGCAAGTCGGCTCATTCCGTCGCCGAAACTATAATCGTTTATAGAATTAATCTCTATAAAAAGATCTTTTAATCTACTCAAATTCACGCCCATTATAAGCTCCTAAAATTTTATTTTCTAATATTTTATATAGTTTGCGTTGAATTTGAGGTTAGATTTTTTGATTTTAGTAGAGATTTGAATAAAAAGAAGGTTAAATTTAAGCTATTTAACCTTATGATGAACGCTACCGCTATAAACTATATCACGAGCTTGCATATCGTCATTTGTAAGCACTTCGCTGAGTTTGCCGCTCTCTTTTAGCCTCTGTAAATCCCCCTCTAAGTCCTCTTGATAGCTATACACCATCGCAACGCCCGCAACTCCGTTTATACGCTCCATAGCCTTAAAAGTCTCAAGCTCGTCTTCAAAATTATCTACGCTTATAAGCGCTACTATTTTTGCATTTTCATAAGCAATAACTTCACACTGGCTCATTTTACGAAGCGAATTTAAGATATCATCTATCAAATTTTCATCTTTTACATGCACTATAACACTTGAAATATTCATCTAAATCTCCAAAATTTTACTTTTTTCTCGTAAGCAACACTTATGAGAGAACTATCATCTAAAAAATGTATGCCGTTTATGGTGCTTTGCATAGTTTTTAGCCTTGCTAAAATTCTCTTGCTGTTTACTTCAAACACATCTATATCGCTTAGATCATCACTCATAAATGCTCCAAGTTTGCCGTCATCGCTAAGACCTACCGCATAGACTAAAAAATTTGACCTCATCATGCCGATACTGCCGCCACTATAAACTCCTGCGTGTCTATCCACTCCGCCTGTAACGATAGCGCCGTTTTTATACTCTATATCATACATATTATCTTTATGAAAGCCAAACTCGTTTAGCACTTTGCGCTCTTTAGCGTCAAATATATAAACTATCCCGCTTTCACACCCCACCGCTATCTTGCTTCTATCTTCGCTAAGCTCAAAGTCAGATAGCGACGCTATAGAAAATTTTTTGCTAAAGTCGATATTGCCCGTTTCTAAATTTAAAAAGTAAATTTCATTACTAAGTGAGCCGATAATAGCTGTTTTAGGATTTAAAAACAGAGCCTTTTTGATTGATTCGTTATTTAAATTTATAGTCTTAGTCTCTACTCTTTTACCGTCAATCATCCCATAAACATGTAAAAGTCTTTTGCCGTAACTCGTCTCACTTAGCACCATCAGCACGCCGTTAAGCTCATCTATGCTAAATACCTTTGCAAACTCATCATCGGTAAAATGCGTCTTTATCTTTGGTAAAACTATAGGCTCTAAAAACTCCTCGCTCTTCATATCGTAGATATTTACCTGACCGCTATCGGTACCAAGATAAAGTTTGTCGTTTAAAAGCGAGGAACTTATAACGTTAGAGTGCGCTTCTATGATCTTGTAAGGCTCTTTGATATCAAGAGAAAAAGCCAAATTTAAAAGCGCTAAAAAAGCGAGTATAATTTTCATAAAGCCTCCATTTTGATAGAATTTTTAAAACACACCTCAAGACACTGCGCACATCCCGTGCAGCGTTCGTTTACAACAGGGCGAAAAACACCAAAAAAGTCAATCGCTCTAAATTTGCATATATCTTGGCAATTATAGCAAATCGTATTATTCCACGCTAAACAAGAATCTACGTCTATGCTAACCTTTGCCTCTATTTTGGCTGAGAATTTTAGACTTAAAACCTCTTTGCCGATCTCTTCACAAGCTATGGCACAATCCTTGCAGAAGTTGCAACCTAAATTTTTAAACTCAAAAACGACTCTTTGATTTTCAAATCTCAAAAGCTCGCGCCCGCAAGCCTTTACACAAGGAGCGTGACAATTTACACAGTCAAATTCTCCGCAAAAATACGGCGGAGCGATAAAATTAGGCGCCTGCTCTTTGGCGCCTAAAATTTTTGTAAAAAGTCTTCGTCTTGAAAGATTATTCGCCTCTTGCAATCTTACCTCACACCGTCATTTAGTATATCAAGCAGGTTTGACCTCTCTGCGCCGTCTTTAGTTCTAAACTCAGGTTTGAAGTTATTTTTAAACGGCACGGTCACGTTTGCTTGAGGAGCGTGGCACTGAGTACAGTTAAACCTATCATCGCTTAGCTTATCTGCTAAGTCTTTGTTGTTTCTGATACTATAAAAGTGTGATTTAGGCAGAGGCGTAGCTCCGGCGTCTTTGGCGACATCAGGCATATGGCAGGTTACGCACATATTCATATCTTTGGTGATAGGGATAAGCCCTTCTAGATCGTGAGGGATCATCGGAGGAGCGTTTTCAAATGCGCGCTCTATATTTTTAGCGCTTCCTGCAGGATCGGTTGAGTATTGATACTCCAGTAGCTTGACTGAATTTTCATCCATCACATCAGAGCTTCTTAATCCGCCCAAATCCTTTGGCTTGTTGTCCGCGACCGACGGCGCATTGCACCCTGCAAGGATGATTGCCGCAGCCATTGCACCAAGTGCAAACCTAAAAGTTTTCATTCATTTTCTCCTTAAATTTCTTATGCTAAATTTTAACGCGTCATCGCCACAAACGTCTATACAGCGCCCGCAGCTAATACACTCGCTAGAAGTTATTAGTCCGCTTTCTTTTCCGATTATTCCTAGTACTTGGCTTTCAGGGCATATCACTTTGCACTTCATGCATTTTGTGCAGTTTTGACTATCATGCTCTACGCGGATAAACGCAAATTTGCCAATCGTCGCATAAAAAGCGCCAAGAGGACAAAGCTTTGAGCATATCAGCCTATCGCCTACAAAAGCGTCTATGGCAAACACGCCAAAAGCCACAAATATCCAAAGCGTGCCGCCGTATATGATACCGCGCTGAATTATGCCGATAAAGCTTACTCCCTCAAATGCAGGCGTTTGCATAACAACGGACATAAAAAGCACAAAGGCAAGTATGTAGTAGCGAAAGCTCTTAGAAAACACGACTACCTTTTTATCTTTGTCGTAGCCAAATTTCACTCTAACAAATCTTGCAAAATCGGTTATTATATTTACCGGACACACCCAAGCGCAAAATGCACGAGGCGCTATAAGAGCGTATATCAACACTACTATCAAAGCCCCAAGCGCAGCAGAGCTGGCAAGTGTAAAACTAGCTAAAAACAGCTGCAACACCGCAAACGGATCGCTAAGCGGGATAGTGCCAAAAATCATAGACGAGCTTAAATTTCCTTGCAGAATTTTAAGTCCGTAAAGATTACTAATCAAAAACAGAGTCAAAATGGAAATTTGAGTTATTCTTCTAAGCAGTAAGTATTTCATCATATCTCTCCGCTATTAAGGTAGTCTTTGACTTTGTTTTGATCAAGCTTGATCTTGGTGTCTATATCTTTTAGTCTCGTATCATCGCCTTCTATCCAGCCTTTAACGTAGTTGTCATTCACTTCGCCAAGCCCTATCTCTCTTGGAAGCACGAAAATCGCCGCTTTTTTCGTTACGCAAGCGTTTTCGCATTTTCCGCAACCCGTGCAGTAGTTTGCATCCACCACGGGAAGTAAGAATGCGTGCTTTTCGGTTCGTTCGTTTCTTTTATACTCAAGCACCAGAGCCTTATCTATAAGCGGACAAGCTCTATAACAGGCGTCGCACTGAATTCCCGCAAAGGCTATACAGCTGTAAGGGTCAAGCACGGCTATACCCATGCGAGATTTGTTGATATCAAGCTTATCGTCAGTGCTAACAAGCTTCACGTCAAGAGCGTCCGTCGGACAGGCGACCGTACAAGGGATATCGGTACACATGTAGCAAGGCACCTCTCTTGGCGTAAAATAAGGCGTTCCAAAGCTTATATTATCGCCAAGCTTTGCTAGGCTTAACGTATCAAAAGGACACGCCTCCACGCAAAGCCCGCATCTTATACAACTAGCCATAAAGCCCTTTTCATCCCTTGCTCCGGGCGGACGAAGGATGAGAGTTTGAGCCTTAAGATTAGTCTGCGTACTCCAAGTAAAGCCTCCGGCGATTACTAAGCTAATCGCCTTTAAGCCAAATTTGAGTACTTCGCGCCTATCTTTCATATCTATGCCTTGTAAATTTTAACCGCGCATTTTTTGAAATCGGTCTCTTTTGATATCGGGCAAGTTGCATCAAGGCAGACTTTATTTATAAATACGTTCTCGTCAAAAAACGGCACATATACAAGTCCTACAGGCGGCTTGTTACGTCCTCTTAGCTCTACTCTTGCTTTAACTTTACCGCGGCGAGACTCAACCCAAATGATCTCGTTTTGCATTACACCAAATTTCTGTGCATCTTCTTCATTCATATAGCAAAGCGCTTCAGGCACCGCACGGTATAGCTCAGGAACGCGCATTGTCATAGTTCCTGTATGCCAGTGCTCAAGAACACGACCCGTACATAGCCAAAGCGGATATGTGTTATCAGGCATTTCGCACGGATCCATATAAGGGCGGAAGAAAATTTTAGCCTTGTTATGAAGCGAGAATTTCTCATCTCCGCTTGTCGCTTTGATTAGGTCTCCTCTTGGAAGTTTTGCGTCTTTGTTGCCGTAGAATGCAAATTTAGCCGTCGGATCGGCTTTTTTAGCATAAGGGTCAAATTTCGTATTAAATCTCCATTGCGTCTCTTTACCGTCAACCACAGGCCATCTTAGTCCGCGAACTCTGTGATATGTATCAAAATCAGCCAAGTCATGTCCATGCCCTAGTCCAAATTTACGGTAGTCTTCCCAGAGGTATTTTTGGATGAAGAAGCCATATCCCTCAAACACCTTGCCGTCGCTTCCTACTACTTTTCTGCTATCTCCAAATACTTCGGTGTTATCATAATCTTCCATGATAGGATCTTTTGCGCTATAACTTCTTGCCTCTTTGTTTGCAAATAGCACGTCAAATAGCGTATCTTCTTCGCTATATCCCATCGCTTTAGCCTCTTCAAGCACGTTTGGAAGAGTTAATTTATCATCTACTTTTTGCTCTTTCCATACCTCTTTTAGCTTAAAGCGTTTTGAAAATTCAAGCATCTGCCATGTATCAGTCATCGCTTCGCCCACAGGAAGAACTTGTTGTCTCCAGTGCTGAGTTCTACGCTCCGCGTTACCGTATGCGCCCCATTTTTCATATATCATCGCAGTTGGAAGGATAAGATCGCCTACTTTAGCCGAAATTCCCGGATACGGATCTGAAACGACGATAAAGTTATCCATCTCGCGAGCCGCTTTTATCCAGTGGTTTGCGTTTGCAGTGTTGTGCCACGGGTTATTTACGTGAACCCAAGCCCACTTAATTTTGCCGTCTTCTAGATCACGCATGATTTGCATGTAGTGAGGACCCGGCTTAGGATTTATAGTGCCTTTTGGAAGCTTCCAAATTTTTTCTGAAATTTCGCGGTGTTTAGGGTTTGCTACAACCATATCCGCAGGCAAGCGGTGAGCAAAAGTTCCAACCTCTCTAGCAGTTCCGCAAGCTGAAGGCTGTCCTGTTAGCGAGAATGCTCCGGATCCCGGAAGCGCTTGCTTGCCAAGCAAGAAGTGGATCATGTAAGCTTGCTCGTTTACCCATGTGCCTCTTTGGTGTTGGTTCATACCCATAGTCCAGAAGCTTACGACCTTTCTTTGTTTTTCTATATATAGCTCGGCTAGAGTTTTTAACTTCGCTTTAAATTCCTCTAAATCCTCGTTCGGATCGCCTTTTGCAAGTTTAGCAACGAAGTCAAGAGTATAAGGAGCAAGAGCCTTTTTAAACTCCTCAAAGCTTATCTCCCAGTGATTTCCGGCCTTGGCATTGTTTTTATTTTCCATAACATCACCGGCTTTTAGTCCAAGATAAGCAAGGGTTACGCCCTCATTATCACTTAGTTTTTTCTTAAGCTCTGTTTCTAATATGTCTTTTTCATTTGTGTATTTCGGATGGTTGGGGTTATTTCTTAAGCCATATCCGATGTCGGCAGGACCTGTTGTAAATATACAGTGTTTTTTAACAAATTCTTCATCTATCATCTCAGGGTGGTTATAAACTATCTCGCGAGCTATGTAGTTAAATATCGCAAGGTCGGTTGATGGCGTAAATATGATCTCGATATCGGCTAAGTGCGAAGTTCTGGTAGAATACGTACTTAAATTTACTACTTTTACTCTTTCAGGATCGGCTAGCTTTCTATCGCTAACTCTCGCCCAAAGCACAGGGTGCATCTCCGCCATATTTGCGCCCCAGCACACTACCGTGTCGGTTAGCTCGATATCGTCAAAACAGCCAGAAGGCTCATCTATACCAAATGTCTGCATAAACGCAACAACCGCAGATGCCATACAGTGGCGAGCGTTTGGATCGATAGCGTTACTTCTAAAACCGGCCTTTATAAGCTTAACGGCTGCAACGCCTTCCATTACGGTATATTGACCCGAGCCAAACACACCTATACCGTGAGGTCCAAGCTCGTTATAAGCTTTTTTAAACTGCTCGGTCATTACGTCAAACGCTTTTTGCCAGCTTACTTGCTTAAATTTGCCCTTTTTATCAAATTCGCCCTTTTCATTTACGCGAAGAAGCGGATGAGTGATACGATCCTCTCCGTACATGATCTTGGCGTTAAAATATCCTTTGATACAGTTTAAGCCTCTGTTTACAGGAGCAGCCGGATCTCCTTTAACGGCTACTATTTTGCCGTCCTTGGTTGCAACCATAATACCGCATCCCGTTCCGCAAAAACGACATGCAGCCTTATCCCAGCGCCAACCTTTTTCGGCATTTGAATTTGCCATTAGATTAGCAGGCATCGCTATACCGGCACTAGCACAAGCGGCACTTGCAGCGGCACTCTTAATAAAATCTCGTCGATCCATCTTTTCTCCTTAAATTTTTTAAGTTTTTTCTTAAAATTTTATTTTATATTTTAGATATTAGCTTACAAAAGCTGAGTTTAAATTGATTAAAATCAATTAATTTATTATTTAGTTTTGTTTAATTAACTTAGATAGTGATTTATATTATTATTTATAGTTTAAAAAGACATCTTAAAATCATTAAGATATAAAACTTTATACTAACTTTTTAAAACAAAAGTAGAAACAAAAACTAAAATGTTAAAAATGAAAATATTTATAATCAGTGTAAATTTGTAACATTTGTATAATAAAATCTAGCAATTATCTTTAAAATTTATTAAATATAAGAAATAAATTGGGGAATAAAATTTGGTGGAAGCGAGGGGGATCGAACCCCTGTCCAAAAACAAAACAACCACAGCCTCTACACGCTTAGCAAAAGTGAAATTTTCATCCAGCAAGGCTCACTTTCCAAAACCAAAAGCTAGACTAAGACAAAATTTCAGCTTGAAGCTTGTCAAACTACAAACCTACTCTATCTAGGGTTACTCGCTTATGTTTTTAGATAGTATCAAAACAAGCAAGGCTCAACTGAACTTACGCAGCTTTAGCGTAAGCAGGAGCGAATTTAACGTTATTTGCGTTTAATTTTAATTTGAGCTTTTTACGCTTTGCTCAAAGCGACGTGCCACCATGACCGCTCTGCTCCTGTCGAAGCCAAGTCGCTCCCATAGAAAGTCGCGTATTTTAGTTTATTTTTATTTTTTTGTCAAACATCAAGCTTTGATGGAATTTTTACAACCAAAGGATTTAAAACGCTAAAAAATTCAGAATCCGACTCTATATCATCGCGATATTTACCAAACTGATCACTTACGATCAAGAGCCAATCAACAAATTCATCATTTGCAGGCTTAGTAAGATCTCTTGCTTCAGAACAAACCTCTTCACTAAGAGAGGCTAGCTTTAAAATAGGTTCAACCTTCATAAATGATGCTGCGGATTTTATATTATGAAAAATTCTAAATAGCTCTTCAATATTATTTTTAAATTTATCTTGTCTTGTAAGTCCTATGATCAAAGGCTCCATCAAATCACACATTAAAGAGTAGTGAGATAGGAATTCTTCAACAATATCATAAGAGTAGTCAATCTCAAGATTTTTTAATATGCCCATACTTCCATCCTTAAATATTCAGGGCAATTGTATCATTTTTTTGATAAAATTAATCAAGTATAAACGCAAAAGGCAGGGAAAATGAGCCAAAAAGAGCAAAAAATTAACGTAAATAATATAAAAAATAAGAAAAATTTAGAACCTGTAGTTATGATTACGGCTTATGATGCGCTATTTGCCAAGCTGTTTGACGAGTATGTGGATATCATACTCATAGGCGATAGCTTAAACATGAGCTTTAACGGCAAAAAAGACACCCTAAGCGCTACGATGGATATGATGCTATACCACGCTACGGCTGTAGCAAACGGGACAAAAAGAGCATTGACGGTAGCCGATATGCCTTTTGGTAGCTATACTGATGAAAGAACAGCTCTTAAAAACGCCATCAAATTTATCCAAAAAAGCGGAGTTGATGCAGTAAAGCTTGAAGGCGGCAGAAATATGGCGACTATCATAAAAAAGCTTTGTGAAAACGGCATAAGCGTCATGGGACACATAGGTCTTATGCCTCAGCAGGTTAGGTATGAGGGCGGATACAGGATAAAGGGTCGCAAGGAAGACGAAGCGAAAAATTTGATAAAAGACGCAAAGGCTCTTGAAGAAGCGGGAGTATTTGCGATCGTAGCAGAAGGCACTCTTAGCGACGTGGCAAAAGAGATAGCAAATAGCGTAAATGTGCCTGTAATCGGCATAGGCTCGGGAGTTGATGTCGATGGGCAAGTTCTTGTATTTTCCGATATGCTTGGGTTTTTTGAGGAGTTCAAGCCAAAATTCGTAAAAAGATATCTAAATGGAGCGAATTTAGTAAAAGAAGCGGTTAAAGCTTATGCAAACGAGGTTAAGGCAAGAGCTTTTCCAAGTGAAGAATTTGAATATAAAAGCTAAATTTAATAGCAAAAGGAGAGAAATTGAAAATTATAAAAATTTTATTTTTGACTGTATTGTTAGGCGCTCAAGTTTTTGCTACTACAAACTTAAAAAACGAGGCCAAAGAGGCTTTTGACAAAAAAGACTACATAAAAGCTGGTGAAATTTTAAAAGAACTTTGCGATAAAAACGACGGATATAGCTGTGCTGCACTTGCAAACATGCACTACAACGCTATCGGAGTTGCAAAAGATCAAAATTTAGCTTACGAGCTTTTTAGTAAAGCTTGCGATCTTGATAACGGCACAGGATGTTTTGATCTTGCGCTTATTTATAAAAAAGGCGAGCTCCTAAAACGCGATTTCAAAAAAATCGCCGAACTTTATACAAAGGCGTGCGAGCTTAAAGAAGATAGTGCTTGTGCAAATTTAGGGCTTATGTATGATAAGGGCGAAGCTGTAGAAAAAGATCACAAAAAGGCTAAAGATCTATACTACAAGGCTTGTCATCTAAACAACGCGGTAGGGTGCTATAACTTCGCATTGATGTATTACGAGGGCAAAAACGTCCCAAAAGACGATAAAAAGGCATTTAAATTTTTTGACAAAGCTTGCTACATCAAGAGCCCCCATGCTTGCCACGCACTTGGCGTGATGTATGAGCACGGATATGGCGTGGAGTCAAATGTGTATTACGCCTACGACTCTTACTCTACGGCTTGCAAGATGCTAAACAGCGACGCATGCGCGGCAATAGGCATAGAATTTAAAAACGGCAAAATCGACAAAACAACTTACGATAAATACGAATCCGAAGCAGAAGCCTGCAAGCTTGGAGATAAGAATTCGTGCGAGATTATCAAGGAGCGTTTGGCTAAATTTTAGCTATATTTGCGTGATAAATCAGACTTACTCTACCCGGGCGGCTTTTATATCGCAAATTCATTTGTTTTGGCGTGACATAAATTTGATGAAGCGGATATTTTATATCCAAATTTGCATGAAAAGATTAAAATTTAATCCTTTTGACAACTTAAAGCAAATTTAATGTAAAATCACCTTAATAAATTTAAAAAGTTAAAATATGGACAGAATCGTAGAAATAGAAAAAGTAAGCTTTGAAAGCGAATTTGAAACATCGCTTCGCCCTGCAAAATTTGAAGATTACATCGGACAAGAAAAGATAAAGCAAAATTTAGATGTGTTTATCAAGGCTGCCAAAAAACGCGGAGAGTGTCTTGATCACGTGCTTTTTTACGGACCTCCGGGGCTTGGAAAGACCACTCTTGCGCACATCATCTCAAACGAAATGGGTGTAAGTATCAAGATGACGGCGGCTCCGATGATAGAAAAGAGTGGCGATCTAGCGGCCGTGCTTACAAATTTACAAGAAGGTGATGTGCTATTTATCGATGAAATTCACCGCCTAAGCTCTGCTATCGAAGAGGTGCTTTACCCTGCGATGGAGGACTTTAGGCTTGATATCATCATAGGCTCAGGACCTGCGGCGCAAACGATCAAGATCGACCTGCCGAAATTTACGCTTATCGGTGCTACGACGCGAGCGGGTATGATTTCAGCTCCGCTTAGAGATCGCTTCGGGATGGATTTTAGACTGCAATTTTATAGCCATGAGGAGCTAGCCAGAATCGTTCAAATAGCCTCGGTAAAGCTTGGCAAAGAGTGCGAAAAAAGTGCCGCTCTTGAAGTCGCAAGAAGGGCGCGTGCAACTCCTAGAATCGCACTTAGGCTACTAAAGCGGATTCGGGATTTCGCCGAAGTAAATGATGAGCTCATCATCTCGCAAAAACGTGCCAAAGAAGCTCTTGACGCGCTTGGAGTAAATGAGATCGGCTTTGATGAAATGGATATAAAGTATCTTGAAATTCTGCTTGACGCCAAACGCAAGCCTTTAGGGCTAAATACTATAGCCGCGGCACTTAGCGAGGATGAAGGCACGATAGAAGACGTTATAGAGCCTTATTTGCTGGCAAACGGCTTTATCGAGCGCACCGCAAAAGGTCGCATCGCAAGCGGAAAATGCTACGATACGTTTAAGTTTAAATTTAAAGATGAAAAAGGGCTTTTTGACGGATAAATTTATCTGCGTTATAGGGCTAAATTTATGAGAAATTATCTCAAATAATCTAAAATTTTAACTGGCGAGTTTGTTTTGTCGTTTAAATTTGAATTTATATATTAAAATGCTAAGAAAATTTAAAATTGCTCTGATTTAGCCGATATGGCTAATTATCGGCTAAAAATTCTTGCAAATTTTATGTAAAGAGGATATGGATGGTTAAAAATAGTAAAATTTTCTTTGGTATATTTGTATTTTTCGCGCTTTGCTTGCTGCTTTATCTTTTTAAGCCGTTTTTGCTAAACATCTTTATCGCGATGCTATTGGCGGTTGCGACATCAAACATAAATGTAAAATTTTTAAAGCTTACAAAGCACAGAGAAACGCTATCCGCGGCCCTTACTACGGCGATTTTATTTTTGCTATTTATTGCGCCCTTTCTTTACGCCGTCATCGCGCTGGCAAAGCACGCGGCAAGCTTTAACATGGATTATGTAAGCAATACGATTGATTACATTAAAAACTATGATTTTGCGCCACCTGCGCCAATTGAGTTCCTAGAGCCTAAATTTAAAGAGCTAATTACGGAAATCGACTTTAAAGTGATCTCGGCTAAAATCATCTCAAATTTAGCAGAAATTGGCAAATTTAGCGCAAATTTTTTAGTCGATATGGTGATGATTATTATATTTTTCTTTTTTTCTATTCTATACGGAAGCGATCTTATCAAATACTTAAAAAAAGCCGTTCCTATGAAACCTGAAGACACCGAATACATCCTAAGCGAAGTGGCTAACGTGATGAGCGTAGTTTTTTACTCGATAATCATAAATACTATTTTTCAAGGATTTTTGTTCGCCATCATCGCAATGATTTACGGATATAGCGGATTTTTAATGGGAATTTTGTTTGGATTTGCCACGCTTGTACCGATTGTGGGCGGATTTTTGGTTTGGGGACCGATTAGTATTTATGAATTTGCCAACGGCAACTTAAGCGGCGCTATCGTTATTGCGGTTTATAACATCGTGGTTATCTCCATCGTTGCCGATACGCTTTTAAAACCTCTTATAATAAAATTTATAAACGATCGCTTGGTGAGAATTCCGACCAAGATAAACGAGATGCTTATCTTTTTTGCAATGATTGCCGGAATTACGACGTTTGGGTTTTGGGGCATTATCCTTGGACCTGCGATAGTTACCTTTTTCTTATCGACTATCAAGCTTTACGTCTTACTTAAAGAGCGGTCGGTGGTCTAAATTTTATCTTTAGCCGACTTAAAATTCGGCTAAAGATTTATAAAATTTTACATCTTAGCTATTTATATTAACAATAAAATTTCATACAAAACTCACCTTAAACTTAAATATAAATTTATACCTATAAAAAATCAAAAATCCGATTTTATCGACTAAAAATATATTAAATTAGGCTTAAAAAAGTAAATTTTAAGCTTTTAGTATGATATAATTTAAGCAGAAAATTTAATATTATATTTTAATATTAATTATATTAAATATTTTTACAAGGAGTTCGTATGAGATTACTTAAACTTAGTTTGGCGGCGGCAGTTATAGGTTGCTTTGGTGTTGCAAACGCTTCTGATTCGCTTGTAGACGCTCTTACGGGCGGCAAATTAAACGGCAAGGTTCAAGCCACATACGTAGATCAAAAAGATGAAAGAAGCAGTGTGCATGACGAAGAGCTTCTTGGTGTGCAGTTTGAGCTTGGTTATACTACGGGTTCATTTTACGGCTTTAGATTAGGCGTTACGGGGCAGGCGAATTTACTGCCGATTAACGAGAAAAAAAAGAACAACACAATGTATGACAAAGAGTGGAGAACAGAGGGTTTTACGCTATCTGAAGCATACATCGGCTATATGCTTAATCAAACCGATATAAAATTCGGTCGCCAGTACGTTACCACTCCGCTTGTAGCAGGTAACTACACTCGTGCGTTTAAAGAGGCGTTTGAGGGTCTTACTATAAAAGATAAATCGCTTCCAAATACGACTTTAATAGGCGGTTGGTATTATAAATTTCAAGGCAGAAGTGCTGTAGTTTCAGGGCACAAAAATGGTCATGCGCCTAAATTTAAGGATAAAACCATCATAGGCGGCATGGGACCGGTAGCGTTTAAATTTGATAACATCTTTACAGGCGCTATCATAAACGAGCCTATGGAAAATATGAAATTAACAGGCGCTTATGCAAGAGTAACTGATCTAGAAGCAAAACCAAGCGCAAAGGGCGATATAAATTTATTTTTAGCCGAAATGAATCTAAAATTCCCTCTTGAGCTATTTAGCTTAGGTATTGATGCAAACTACAAAGGCTCTCGCACAACCGATACGCTTGATAATTTAAACTACGAAGGCGACATGCTTGGATTTAGAGCGGGAATTTACGATCTGGCAGGATTTAACGCGAGCTACGCATACACAACGGTAAGTGATGATGACGCTTTACTCTTTGGTGTTGGAAACGGTCCTGGATCATACACTTTCTTGCCTATTCGCGGACCTTTTGTCTTTACAGGCTTTGCAGGAATGGATACACACAAATTTACGCTTGGGTATAACTTCTCAGCTATCGGCTTGGATGGACTTAAAACCTCGTTTCAATACGTAAAAGGCGAACAAGACGCTCCTAACGTAAATGCTGGAGCGACTAAAAAAGGTGAAAGAATGGATATAGAAGGCTGGGCTGCAATAGCAAGCTATAACATTCCTCAAGTTAAAGGCTTGTCCGCATCGGTAACCTATGTCGAGCTTGAAAGAGAGAACTACGACGCTGCAAACAAGGTTACAAAAACCGATCAAAACGAGCTTTGGCTACAACTTGGATATAAATTTGATCTGCTAAATTAATTTTTGACACCTCGGGGCGTATAACCGCCCCTTTCTCCTTAAAATTTAAACGCCTTTTGTTATCTTAGATATGCTAAAATTTCATAATTTATCACAAAGGAGATATTATGAAAAAGCTTTTGTTACTCGGTGCTATTTTGGTGTCAAATTTTTATGCACTAGAGTGCACAAAAATTTACGGAGACGGGGCAAATGAGCTTAAGCTAGCCACAGGAAGTCCGGGAGAACTTGGTTTAGTAGAGGAATTAGCGCAGAAATTTAACGCTAAAAACGATACTAAAATTTGCTGGATAAAAGCAGGTAGCGGCAAAGGATTAAGCTTACTCAAAGAGGGCAAGGTAGATATCTCTATGACCCACTCGCCAAAAGAAGAAAAGGCTCTGATGTCACAAGGACTAGCCAAAAACCGCACTCTAATCGGCTCAAATGAATTTTATATCATAGGACCCAAGGAAGATCCGGCGGGCATAAAAACGGCAAAAACGGCCTCTGAAGCATATGCAAAGATAGCAAACGCAAAAGCTTTGTTTTACACAAGAGATGATAAAAGCGGAACGCACGTAAAAGAGCTTAGTATATGGAAGCTAGCAAACATCGAGCCAAACGGAGAGTGGTACAAGCCAAATCGAGACTTTATGATGGCGACTCTACGCAAAGCAGACGAAACTAAGGGGTATTTTATGAGCGATTCAAGCACTTATAAGATGATAAAAAATGAGCTAAAAAATAGCGATGTTTTATTTTCCGGTGATGAAGTGCTTATAAACGTCTATGCGGCAATGAGCGCGAAAGACGCTCCTAAAGTGGCTGATGAGTTTATAGAATTTTTAAAAGGCAACGAGGCTCAAGAGATATTTAAAAACTACGGCAAGCAAAAATTCGGAACAGCTTTATACGAAGATGCGCAATATGCTAAAAAATACTTTGTAGAATAGATAATCAAAGCGGGCTTTTATAAATAAAGTCCGCTTTATTAATTATAAATTTGATTCAAAATACTTCCTCTGCCAAATTTAACCGAACTTAAAGTCTTGATTTATATTTAACAAAACGATTGCGAATATTTAAACTTTTTCCTTTATACATAAAGTAAAAAGCAAGAAATTTTATTTGAAGCATCTAAAAAACGATGATAGAAACTATCGGAGTAAATTTTAAGGGAGATTTTCATCTCCCTCTGGCTACTTTATTACAGCCATCTTTCTACGCATATAAGCGATTTTGCTTTGAAGCGGAAGGTGTTTTGGGCAGTTATCCTCGCACGCTAGCAAGGTCATACAACCAAACACTCCGTCATCATCGCCTATAAGCTCGTAAAAGTCCTCATCGGTTCTCTTATCAAGTGCATCAATCTTAAATCTAGCAACGCGGTTAAGCCCCACGGCACCGATAAAATCAGGTCTCATTATCGCAGTTCCACAAGCGGCTACGCAAATTCCGCACTCTATACATCTATCAAGCTCAAAAACCTCTTGCGCCACTTCAGGCTCGACTTTTTCTTCAAGCTTGCTTATATCGGTCTCGTGATCGGTATGTATCCAGCTTTCTACGCGCTTACTCATAGCGTTCATCCAGTTGCCCGTATCTACGCTTAGATCTTTTAAAAGCTTAAACACAGGAAGCGGCATAAGCTCGATAACTCCGCTTTCAAAATCTTTAGTAAGAGTTCTGCAAGCAAGCACAGGCTTACCGTTTACCAGCATTGCGCAACTTCCGCAAATTCCCGCGCGACACACAAAGTCAAAGCTAAGATCAGGATCAAATTTCTCACGAATTTGATTAAGCGCGATAAATAGCGACATACCCGGTGTCTCCTCAAGCTCATAAGTCGCAAAATGCGGCTTTGAAATTTTGCTTAATGGATTATATTTAAAAGCTTTTATCGTAATTTTTCTACTCATATCCTATACCTGCTCTTTCATTTGGTGCTTTATATTTTGGTTGTAATTCATAAGGCATAAGCGCATCTTGAATTTCATATCTGCCCTTGCCTTCTGCTTCCATTTTAGCGCGAATTTCATCAACTTCTTTTTGGCGAACTGCGCTATCTGGGTGCTCGATGATATTTCCTTTGGCTCCGTATCCTCTAAATGCAGGTGGAATTTCCATCTTCATTATATCAAGCGGCTCATATTCTACAGTTGGCATCGTAGCGCCCTCTTTCCAGCTTGTTAGAGTTCTGTTTAGCCAGTTTGCATCATCTCTTTTCGGATAGTCTTCCCTACTGTGAGCGCCGCGGCTTTCGGTTCTAAGAAGCGCGCCGTAAGCTACACAAAGAGCAAGTTTTAGCATCTTTGGTACACGGTAAGCCTCTTCAAGCTCAGGATTGCCAAATAGATTTTTATTTGCAACTTTTACGTCAAGCGAGTGCTTATAAAGCTCTTCAAGCTCTCTTACGGCTGTCTCGAGCCCTTCACCCGTTCTAAAGATCGCAACATAATCCCACATGATGTCTTTCATCTTGTTTTTGATCTCAAATACGTTAAATTTACCCTCTTTATCAAGAAGTCCTTGCAGATAGTCGTTTTGAGATTTTACGAATTTTTCTATATCTTTTGTATTTATCTCTATATCGTGGCTCTTGCAGTAATCGGCAAAATAATCACCCACAATCATACCCGCAACAACCGTTTCGGAAACAGAGTTTCCGCCAAGGCGGTTAAATCCGTGCATATCCCAGCAAGCAGCCTCGCCGGCGCTAAATAAGCCTGCCAATGTCGGGCTTTCGCCGTTTGGTTTTGTTTTAATACCACCCATTGAATAATGCTGCATAGGAAGTATCGGCGCCCATCCTTTACCGATTCCGTTTTCATCAAGTTCGGTATCTGCAGGATCTATGCCGTTAAATATCTCGCAAATTTCTTGAACGTCGCGTAAATTTTTCTCGATATGCTCACGGCCAAGTATGCTTATATCAAGCCACACGTGCTCGCCGTAAGGGCTTTTTACGCCTTTGCCTTTTCTTATATGCTCCATGATACGACGACTTACGACGTCACGGCTTGCAAGCTCTTTTTTCTCAGGCTCATAATCAGGCATAAAGCGGTATCCGTCCACATCACGCAAAATTCCGCCGTCACCGCGACAACCTTCCGTTAATAAAATTCCGCTTGGAACGATCGGTGTCGGGTGAAACTGAACCGCTTCCATATTGCCAAGCTGTGCGATACCTGTTTCAAGAGCGATCGCAGCACCGATACCTTCGCAAACTACGGCATTTGTCGTATGTTTATATACTCTTCCGTATCCGCCTGTTGCTATCAAGGTGCCTTTTGAAACGTAAGCAGTGATCTCGCCATTTACAAGATCTCTTACGATAGCGCCGTAGCAGCGGTTGTTTTGGTGGATTAGAGCTATAGCTTCTTTTCTATCGTGAATTTCAACGTTATGTTTTAATGCCTCGTTCGCCACGGCAAAAAGCATAGTATGACCCGTAGCGTCAGCCGTATAGCAGGTTCTCCATTTTTTAGTACCGCCAAAGTCGCGGCTGTGAATAAGTCCGTGAACCTCTTCTTTTTCTATTATGGTTGTCTTTTGAGCGTTGATAATAGCGCTTCTTTCGCCTTTGGTAATTCTCGTCCAAGGCACACCCCAGGCGGCAAGCTCGCGGATAGCTTTTGGAGCTGTTTGACAAAACATTCTAGCCACTTCTTGATCGCAACCCCAGTCGCTTCCTTTTACCGTATCGGCAAAGTGCACATCCTCATTATCGCCTTCACTCATTTTAGAATTTCCAAGGCTCGCTTGCATACCGCCTTGAGCAGCCGCAGAGTGAGATCTCTTAACAGGAATTAAACTCAAAACGATAGTGCTAAGTCCCTTTTCTCCTGCGGCAACCGCGGCTCTAAGTCCTGCAAGTCCGCCGCCTATAACTAATGCATCACAATATTTTATATTCATTACTAGCTCCTATCTACTAACTAAGGCTGATCCAGACAAAGTCCGCAATCAAAGCGATCACGGCTAGTCCGCCAAAAACCGCAAATATAACTGTTCTAGCCTTATTTCTCTTAGCTAGCATTTCGGCTCTATTAACACCCTCTATACTTACCCATTTTACATATAGTCTATACATACCTACACCGGCATGAACAACCATGAAGGCAAGTAAAGCAAGGTAGAAAAACTCAAGTCTGGCAAAATTTAAAGCAGAGCTATCGGCAGTGATATGTCCGCCAAAAACTATATCCACTAAGTGTCCGCTTGCCGCGAAAAATAGCGCGAATCCGGTTAAAAACTGAAACCACCAAAGTGTAGTATCTAGGTGTCTGATGCGATCTTTGTGTCCTCTAAACATCAAATACTGTCTAAAATTCGCAGGAAATTTTCGCATAGCCAAAAACGCATGAGCGATAAAAACTACAAAAATTATAGCCGCTATTACGTTTGTAATCCACCAAGTGGATTCACCAAACAGAAATTTAGCCTCGGCAAAACCGACAACCGCATTAAAAGCGTCCTTGCCAAGCAAGATAGTTGATGTAAAAACCATATGGCAAAGAATAAAACAGGCAAGAATAAATCCCGTGATGCTCTGCCATCTGTCCCAAACCGCCGGCAAACGACTCTTTTTGCAGTCCGCCTGCCTCCCCAAGAAACCTTCGATTAGCCCACTCATGAGCACTCCTATATTGAAATTTGTTATTAATAACTTATAATAATTTTAAATTATAAATTTAAAATTTAATTGTTATCTTAACACAAAGCAACTTTAAATAGATTTAAAATGTTGAGCGTTTTTTCTTAAAAACAGATAAGCAAGCACTCCTGCAAGAAGCATCGCAAGAGATAAAATTTGACCCATCGAAAGACCTAAAAATACAAAGCCAAGCCCGAAATCAGGCTCTCTGTAAAACTCGCATACAAATCTTGCTATGGTATATAAAATAGCATATAAAGCTATGAGTTCGCCGTCAAATTTCTTAAATTTTCGATAAGTAAATAAAATTAAAAATATCACAACGCCTTCTAAAACCGCCTCATAAATTTGAGAAGGGTGTCTAAGCATACCTGCTACATATATCCCCCAAGGCACGTCCGTAACTCTGCCAAAGAGCTCTTGATTTAAGAAATTTCCTATTCGTCCGAAAAAATATCCAAGCGGGATACTTAGCGCAACCAGATCAAGTAAAGCCCAAGTATTTTGCTTGTATTTTTTACAAAACGCCCACGTAGCAAGCAAAAATCCAACTACCGCACCATGATAACTCATGCCGCGAATTCCTACAAATTCTCCGTTGTAAAAAGGATTAAAAATTTGCCAAGGCTGAGTTATATAATAAAATGTATTTGGATCGTAAATGAGTATATATCCGACTCTAGCACCTAAAATAACGCCTATCTCAACCCAGAAAAAGTAATTATCAAGAAGCGAATTTGAGATATTAACCTTATCAAATTTAACGATAAATTTAGCCACGCCCAGTGCAACAAGCAGAGCCAAAACATACATCAGCCCGTACCAATGAACACTTATACCGAAAATTTTAAAAGCTACGGGATCAAAGTTATTGTAAATTTCGTTCCACCAACTCATCTAGGAACGACCCTTATCTTAAGAGTCTTTTCAAGTCCGCCTGCAAAATCTTCAAAAAGATATCCAAGTCCGCGGTAAAATTTGCTTTTTGCCTCTTTTTGAATCGTAGGAGCGAGTTTTGCAGCATAAGGAAGCAGATATGAGCTTAAAAACACGCCTAAAATTTCCTCTGTTTTTTCATTGGCTTCAAGCTTTAAGATAGCCGATAAAAACGATAGCTGATTGCTTATGCTATCTATCTTTAATGATTTTAAATTCGGCTCAAATCCGCAAATTTGATAAAGCTTAGCAAGCCTTTCATCATCGCCTTTGAAAAAATATGTAGCGAGAAAATACTTTTGTAAATTCTTAAAGTCAGCCTCTATATCCTTTATATCCTCGCTCTCAATCGCTTCTTTATAAAGAGATCTTCCTTTATTATTGGCTTCGGTATCATTTTGCAAAAACCACTCGCCGTTTTTCTTGATCTGTTCAAAAATTTTGTCATTTAACGAATTTGAAAAACCGACAGCAAAAACTCTACACACAACCGAATAAAATTCGCCAAGCTTCATCATAGTCCTTTTAAATTTTTGTGATTTTACTAAATTTAAATTTTCTTAAACCTTAGGCGAATCGAATTTAAAACAACGGTTACCGAGCTAAAGCACATTGCAATCGCTCCATAAACAGGAGTTAAAACTATCTTAAATACCGGATAGAGCGCACCTGCAGCCACTGGAATGCAAATGAGATTATAGATAAATGCCCAGAACAAATTTCCCTTGATCGTTTTCATAGTATCTTTAGCCAAATTTATCGCTTTAACCACACTTTTTAAATCGTTTTGAATGAGCACTATATCTCCGGCATCCTTTGCGATATCTGCACCACTACTCATAGCTATACCTACATCAGCTTGCTTAAGCGAAGGCGAATCGTTTATGCCGTCTCCTATAAACACGACCTTGGCGTCCTTTTGAAGCTCTTTGATAATCTCAAATTTTTCATTAGGCAAAACTCCCGCAAAGACCTTTTCGATGCCGATCTTCAGCGCTACGTTTTTAGCCGTAAAAACATTATCCCCCGTTAGCATCACAGGAATTATATTTTTATTCTTTAGCTCGTCTATAATCTCTTTAGCATTTTCCTTTAAGGTATCGCTAAGACTTATAAATCCTACGAATTTTTTCTTTATCGCAGCCAAAACCACGCCGTTTCCGTCATTTTGCATCTTTAAAATTTGCTCTTTTGAAGAATCAGGAATCTCTATGCCAAATTCTTTCAAAAAGCCTTCATTGCCCACGACTATCTCGCTTTCATCAAGGCTTCTTATGCCTTTTCCTGCAATATTTTCAAAACCGCTATCGTTGCCTAAAATTTTAAGATCAAGCTCGTTTGCATACTCAACAATCGCTTTTGATATAGGGTGCGAGCTTTTTGCTTCAAGAGCTGCAATTAGAGCCAAATCATCTTCGTTTATATCGGTAAAATTAACCGAAATTTCACCTTTTGTAAGAGTGCCGGTTTTATCAAATATCGCGTATTTAGCGGTGTGAAGCACCTCTATGACTTCGGGATTTTTTATCAAAATTCCGTTTTTAGCCCCCAAAGAAAGTGATGAAATGATAGCAATAGGCGTAGCAAGTCCAAGCGCGCAAGGGCAAGATATGATAAGTACGCAAATCGCACTTAAAACGCCTTGCATAGCATTTCCGGTAGCTGCAAACCAGATCAAAAACGTAACCACGGCTATAATAATAACGGCCGGCACAAAGATATTTGCAACCCTATCGGCAAATCGACTAATCGGCATTTTTTTCGTGCTAGCATCGCTTAATAGATGTAAAATTTGAGCTAGCAAAGTTTGATTTGACGGCTTTGTAACTTTTACATTCAGATAGCCGTTTGTGTTTATGGTGCCGGCATTTACTTCATCGCCCGTTTTTTTATACACAGGCAGGCTCTCGCCCGTAAGCATAGACATGTCAAGCTCGGCTCCGCCGTTTATAATAACTCCGTCGCAAGGCACGTGAAAGCCCGCTTTTACCATTACAATGTCGCCTATTTTTAGGTTTTGCACATCCGTTTCTACGGCTTGTCCGTCAGGCTTTAGCACTAAAGCTACCTTAGGAGAAAGATCCATAAGGCTTTTTAGATAATCTCCCGCCCTAGCCTTTGAGCGCTCCTCAAGAAATTTGCCAAGCAGGATAAAAGTAATAATCATCGCAGAGCCTGAAACATACATATGGCGCATATTTTCAGGCATCAAATTTGGGGCTAAAAAGACAAACACCGAGTAAAGAAACGCCATAGAGGTTCCAAGAGCCACAAGCACGTTCATGTCGTAGTTTTTGTTTTTAAGCGCACCATAAGCGTGCACGAAAAACTCCTTACCGCAAACCGCAAGCGCGATAAAAGCCAAAAAGAGCATCACAAACGCCTTTGGCTCGCTCATACTTCCGGTCATCTCAAGCCACATTATCACAGCGCTGATAACGGCTGCAGCGATGAAGTTGTTACGCAAATTTTTGATATGACTAGCTCTTTTTTTCTCAAATTCGCTCATATCCTTAGCGATCTCGTAGCCCAGCTTTTTGATCTTTTCTTCAAGCTTGGTTCTTACTTCTTCACTAGCTACTATAAATTCGCCCGTAGCATTAGCAAAGCTAACCTTAGCGTCCTCTACGCCATCCATCTTTTTAGCGACTCTTTCTATAGCGTTTGAACAATTCACGCAGGTCATGCCCGCGATATTGAGCTTGATAGTTTTTGACATAGCTAAATCTGCTCTATTACTTCAAATCCAAGATCATCAAGCTCGGATATAAATTTACCTACATCTTTATCGTCTAAATTTGCACTAACCACTTTTGGCTCACGACTTAAATCAACTTCAATCGTTCCAAATTCATCTTCAAGCGCGCTTTTTATGGTATTTGCGCAGTTTTGACAATGCACATTGGCAACTTTAAAATGTTTCATAGAATTTCCTTTATCATGTGATAATATTTATGCGAATTTATCGTCATTTCCTGATTGATTACAAAGCCTAGTCTCTGGTAAAATTCTCTCTCTTTTACCTTATCTTGATCTACTATCAAAGATACTTTTTTATACTCTTTGAGTTTAGCCACTTCAAATATAAATTTTATTAGCTTTCCTGCAATTCCCTGCCCCCTAAATCTCTCATCAACAGCTATACTATCGATATAAAACTCATCCTCAAGGCACTCTTTTTCTACTTTAGCGGCCGGATTAAATTTCTTAAGATGTTCTAAAATAGGAGCGTCAAGACTATTTGCATCTCCTCCGTAGTAGGCGCAAATAGCTGCGACTATATCTTTTTCATGTTTAAAAACATAAACGTTTTTATAGCTTAATCTGTTAATATCCTGAACAAAAAAAGAGGTTAGAATTTCGTTACTTTTTAACTTGTCAGTAGTTCCGCTAAGTGCAAAAGCGATATCATCCATAGCTAAATTCAGTAGTTCGATACAACGCAAAGCGTCTTGTTTGGTAGCTTGTGTAATCATTTGGTAATTATAGTATTTTAACTATAAATTTTAAGCTAACAACGGATAAAACCTCTTAAATTTTAAAAAGATAATAATCTTTTTTGGCTATAATTTCCAAAATTTTTTTAAGGAAAATTTATGGGAAGAGCATTTGAATACCGAAGAGCGGCCAAAGAGGCTCGCTGGGACAAGATGAGTAAGGTATTTCCAAAACTGGCCAAGGCTATAACCGTAGCCGCTAAAGAGGGCGGAGTTGATCCTGATATGAATCCTAAGCTTCGCGCAGCGATAGCAGCCGCAAAGAGCGAAAATATGCCAAAAGACAACATCGACGCGGCGATAAAAAGAGCAAACGGCAAAGATAGCGCCGATATCAAGACTATATTTTACGACGGAAAAGCCGCTCACGGAGTGCAAATAATCGTAGAATGCGCCACTGATAATCCTACCAGAACCGTAGCAAACGTCAAGGCGATATTTAGCAAAAACGGTGGAGAGGTGCTTCCAAGCGGAAGTTTAAGCTTTATGTTTACCAGAAAGAGCGTCTTTGAGCTAGACATGCCTCAAATCGAGCCTGACGAGATTGAGCTAGAACTAATTGATTTCGGACTTACCGAGCTTGAAAGCGAAGGCGATACGCTTTACATATACGGAGATTATACAAGCTTTGGCACGCTTCACGAGGGTATAGAAAAGCTTGGGCTTGAGAGCAAAAAGGCAAGCTTGCAATACATAGCAAATTCGCCGATAAGCTTAAGTGAAGAAGAGATGCAAGAAGTAGAAAAGCTTCTTGACAAGCTTGAAGACGATGATGACGTGCAAGCCGTTTATACAAATATAGAATAAAGGAAAAAAATGAGAAATGACGAGTTAAAAATTTACGAGATAAATCAAGACGAGTTGGCAAAATTTAAATTTGCCGTTATCCATACCGAAAAAGGCGATATAAAACTTGAGCTTTTTGGCAAAGAAACGCCTCAAACGGTTATGAATTTCGCCACTTTGGCAAATGACGGATTTTATGACGGGCTAAACTTCCACCGCGTTATACCGAATTTCGTTATCCAAGGCGGCTGTCCTTACGGAACAGGCACGGGCGGTCCGGGCTGGAGGATAAAATGCGAATGCAGAGGTCAAAAGAGCAAGCATAAACGCGGAAGCCTATCTATGGCGCACGCAGGTCCTGATACGGGAGGGAGCCAGTTTTTCGTATGTCATAGCGCACAACCTCATCTTGACGGAGTTCATACGGTTTTTGGGCAAGCGATAGACGAAGACAGCCTAAAGGTACTTGACAGCGTAAGAGGCGGCGACAAGATCGAATCTATCGAGATAAAAGAGAGTTTATAATACTTATTTAAAGGGAGAATTTCTCCCTCTTTCTACTACTTTAAAATTTTATAATTTTTAAAATTTAATTTTATTTTTAATATTGTTTCTGATAAAATAAGCACCTTGAAAGTATTTAAGAAAAAAGGAGGTTTCTTGTCAGAAGCTCATCTAATTCAACCAAAATCTAAAAGCAAATTCACAAAAATCATTACCAGTCTCGCCTTTTGGGTGGTTTTGGGTATAGCTGCAGGCATAGCAGTAGGCATGGCTTTGCCTGATATAGGCGTAGCGAGCAAACCTGGAATTGATTGGTTCATAAAGGCTTTAAAAGCACTAATAGGACCGATTATTTTTCTTACTATAGTTTCAGGCATAATCGGGCTTGAAAGCATGAAAGAGCTTGGAAGTATAGGACTTAAAGGCTTTATATATTTTGAAATAGTAAGCACAATCGCGCTTGCGGTGGGAATTTTATTTGGAGAAGTTTTAAAGCCGGGTCATAACATGCATCTTGACTACACCACGCTAGATCCGGGAAGTGTCGAAAAATACACTCACATAGATAAAGATGTGGGCTCGGTTTGGGCTATCTTAAAAAGTGCCGTTCCAAGCGATCCTATCACTCCGTTTCTTACTTCAAACACCCTTCAAGTGCTATTTATGGCGATAGTTACGGCCGTGATCATATCGTTTTTAAAGCACGAACATAAAAAGAAAATTTTAAAGCCGCTTGAGGTGGTTCAGCATTGGGTCTTAAAGCTGCTTACGATTTTGATGCTATTTAGTCCGGTGGCTGCATTTTCCGCCATGGCGTTTCTGATAGGAAAATTCGGCATAGACTCTTTACTTGGTATGCTTGAATTGCTTTTTGTAATGGCTGCAGCAAGCTTATTTTTTATATTCGGCGTTCTTGGGCTGATATGCTATCTCGTAAAGGTTAATATCTTTAAATTTATGCGCTTTATAGCCAAAGAGGTTTTAGTGGTATTTGCCACAAGCTCCAGCGAAACAGCTCTTGCTCCTCTTATGCAAAAGCTAGAAGCAGCAGGAATTCATCGCGGAGCCGTGGGTCTTATCATACCTACTGGATATTCGTTTAATCTTGACTGCACCAACATATATCTAAGCTTAAGCGTAATATTCTTGGCTCAAGCGTTTGGAATTCCGCTTAGCATAGAGCATCTCATACAAATTTTAATCATCCTTATGGTTACCAGCAAAGGCGCAGTCGGAGTAACGGGCTCCGGTTTTATCGTGCTTGCAGGAACCCTAGCCGCTCTTCCAAGCGCAGGAATTCCCGTAGTTACCGTAGCGGTATTGTTAGGGGTTGATAAATTTATGTCTGAAATGCGTGCAGTAGGAAATCTTTGCGGAAATGCCGTAGGATGCTTAATAATCTCAATATGGGATAAAAAGGTGGATATGGAAAAATTTAATTACGCTCTTAATCATCCCGAAGAGTTTAATTTTCATGCGTAAATTTTATACAAAAAAGTTCATTACTAATTCAAAGAGAGTTTTTGCTCTCTTTGAATTTTAATTCTACTCCCAAAGCTTTTCATCAAGCTCTTTTTCACTTTTTGCGACAAATACCGCACCCATCATATCGCCAACGACGTTCATAGACGTTCTTCCCATATCAAGCACGGCGTCAATTCCTAAAATCATACCGTAGGCTATGGCTATAACGCTTCCTGCTTCTACTTTTAACCCGACGGACTCAAGAACCATAAGAAGCATTATGGCTCCGGCACCCGGCACTCCGGCCGTTCCTATGGAAGCTAGAACTGCCGTGATAACTACGGTTAGTTGTTGAGAGAAATCAAGCGGCATACCCACGACATTGGCTACAAATATCGCACAAACGCCAAGATAGATAGTCGTTCCGTCCATATTTATGGTTGCGCCCACGGGCAAAGTAAATCCATACACACCTCTTGGCACACCCATATCCTTTTCAGCCGTCTCCATAGAAATAGGCAAAGTAGCACCTGAAGATCTGGTAACAAACGCAGTAATCATCGGCGGGCGGACTTTGGATAAAAATTTAATAGGGCTAAGCCTAATAAAAACACAAATGACACAATAAACAAGCAAAATTTGCAAAATTAATCCGACATAAACACTTACCGTAACATTTATAAGCGGCCCAAACGCCTCGGCTCCGCTCTTTGAAAATACGATAAAAATAAGAGCAAAAACGCCTATAGGAGCATATTGCATAACCCAATGAACCACTTTAAACATTATGCTATTCATGCCTTCAAAAAACGAAAATACGATTTTGGCAGAATTTCTAACCTGCTCATTTTCGCTATCAAGACTAAACGCAAGCGCAATCCCGAAAAATAGACAAAAACATATAGTAGGCAAAACCTCTCCCTTGGCTATAGCCTCAAAAGGATTTGTCGGAATGATATTTAGCAAGATGTCTATAAGTCCCGGAGCTTTAGCCTCCTTTCCTGCACTTGCTACGTTTGCAGCTAGCTCTAAACCTACACCCGGCTGAAGGATGGAACCAACGGCAAGTCCTATGACAATGGCACAAAGCGAAGTAAACATGTAAAAAGCGATGACTTTTACACCCACCTTGCCAAGATGAGAAGGAGATATCGAGCTAGCTCCAACGATTAGCGTACAGACTATGACAGGCAAAACTATCATCTTAAGTAGCCTGATAAACAGATCTCCAAATGGCTTTAATATCTCTATCGCACTGCCTGCGTTTTGAAAAATCATACCAAATATCGCACCTAAAACAAGTCCGATAAGGATACGTAAAAGCAAATTGCTTTTAAAATAAAAGTCTAAAATACCTTTTTTATCAGGCATACCCTCTCCTTATTTTCATTTAATCAAATTTTATTGTATCTTTGTTTTCTTTAAAATCGTAAAAAAGACAAATGTGACATAAATAAATTTAAAAATTTATATCGATTTCGTATCAAAGCGTTACATGAAGCATTAAATTTAAGCCTAAATTTATATAACCTTACTACTCTACTTAGAGAATTTTCCGCCTAAAATTTGCTGACTAAATTTGAATTTAGCCCCTAAAATACTATCTTTACTCTTAAATTTATTACAGTTAAAATATAAAAACTCCTTAAAAACTTGATAATGGGCATTAAATTTCACAAACGCCTCATAACCATAAGCAGATATTTTAAAGTTTGGCTATCCTTAAATTTACTAAATACTTTTTAATTTTTATTGCACTATAATTTTATGATCAAATTAGCAATTCTAGGAGGCTTAATATGGATATAGTAGATAGGTTTTTACGATACACTAAGATCAATACTACGACAAATAGAGAAGCGGGTGCCGCTGGCATCATGCCTTCAAATCCCGTAGAAATGGAGCTTGCAAAGCTTCTTGAAAGCGAGCTAAAAGAGCTTGGATTAAGCAATATCAAAAGACGCGAAAATTCGATAACAACTGCGATTTTGCCGTCAAATTCAAGTAAAAAAATTCCTTCGGTTGCGTTTTTTGCCCACCTTGACACAAGCGCGGAGCAGACAAACGACACAAAAGCTCAAATAATCACCTACAAAGGCGGAGATATAACGCTAAACAAAGAGTTAAATATCGTCATGAAAGAGAGCGAATTCCCCGAGCTTAAAAACTATGTGGATGACGATATAATCGTAACGGACGGAACAAGCCTGCTTGGAGCCGATGATAAAGCGGCGATCGCAAGCATAATGAATGCGGTAAAATATTTCGTAGATAACCCAAGCGTAGAGCATGGCGATATCATCGTAGGATTTTTACCAGATGAAGAGCAAGGACTAAGAGGTGCAAAAGCGCTTGTAGCAAGCGAGATAAATGCCGATTTTGGCTACTGTTTAGACTGCTGCGGTATAGGCGAATTTATCTATGAAAACTGGAATGCAGGAGACGCTATAGTGACATTTACTGGACAATCGGCTCACCCGATGAACGCTAAAGGCAAGCTTATAAACTCGCTTTTAATGGCGCATAAATTTATATCCATGCTGCCTGGCGGCGAAGCTCCCGAATACACCGAAAATCGCGAAGGATACTACTGGGTAAAAGAGCTTAGCGGAAACAGCGCAAAGACTATCTTAAAGCTTGATATAAGAGAATTTAACGAGAAAAAATACGAAGAGCGTATGCAATTTTTACAGGATTTAACAGACGCATGCGCTAAATTGTGGGGCGAAAACAGAGTAACAATAAAGCTTGCCGACAGATACAAAAACGTCTTTAACTACCTAAAAGACGGCGAAAATAGCCTGCCTATACAAGCTGCGAAAGAGGCTTACAAAAATTTAGGAATAGAGCCTAAAGTCATACCTATGAGAGGCGGCTATGACGGAGCGGTAATCTCAGAAAAAGGCATTCCTTGTCCGAATTTATTTACCGGAGCTCACAATTTCCACTCGATTTACGAATATCTGCCCGTAAAATCACTGCGCGCTTCAAGCGACGTGGTTAAAGAGATAATCAAAATTTTAGCCAAATAATTTACAAATTCCCGCTATAAATTTGCGGGAATTTCTCCTTTAAATTTAAGCAAAAATCAACTTAGCGGCTAGAAGTAGCATGATAATACCTACTACGATTTCTAAAATTTTCTACGCTACGGCTTTTTGAAATATAGGAGCAAGAAGCCTTGAAGCATATCCCAAAGAAAAGAAAAACACAAAAGAAGCGCTCATGGCTCCAAAGCCAAAAACATAAGCATCGGCACCAAATTTAGTAGAAACCGACCCTATCAAGATGACCGTATCAAGATAGACGTGAGGATTTAGCCAAGCAAAGGCAAGCGTCAAAAGGGCTGTTTTAGCCAAAGATGGCGTGGCAAGCTATTTTAAGATTAGCGCATGGTTCATAGTGTAAGCCGTATAAAAGCTCTTTATAGCGTAAAAGAGCAAAAATGCCGCTCCACCGCATCTGGCTATGTATTAAAGATAGCTATATTTATATACCAGATACCCAAATCCCATAACTCCCGCAAAGATCAAAACGGCATCCGAAACGTCGCAAATGATACAGACTAAAAATACATATTGCTTTTTGATGCCTTGCTTTAGCACAAAAGAGTTTTGGTAGCCAAAACCAGCGATAATCCTATACCAAATCCCGATATAAAAGCGTCCATAAGTAAATTAGTTAAAATTTCTTGTTTGTATTGATGTGTAAATTTGATTAGAGCGAGAAATTAAAAAATTTATAAAGCAAAGGTCGCAAGATGCGACCTTTTGAATACTAAATCATAAAAAACGCTATTATACAAACAGCTACGGCCATAGCAGGAGCCGTTCTTTTCGCAATCTCAACAGGACTTACCATGGCAAGACCGGCACAAACTATAGCAGCACCGGCTATAGGAGATGACGAGCGACCAAGAGCGCCTGCGATAGCAGCAGCCATACCTAATTTGGTTTGCTCAAATCCAAGATCTTGTGCATGCACTGTTATAGCGCCGTTAAACGCCATAGTAGCAGCATCTCCCGATCCCGTAACTACCGCCATTAGATAAGGTATGAACGTTCCGCCCAGTCTCACGAACTCTTCTGAGTGTTTTAAGACCTCGGTTATAGCATCTATCGCCCCGCAAGCTTTAAGACCTGCGACGAAAACGCCCGCTGCGATAATGATACCGATAACTTCAGCATATGCGCTTCCCATGCCCTTAAAGAACTCGGTTGTGATCTTTTCAGGGCTTGTCCAAGTAACAAATACCGCCAAAATCGCGCCAAGAAGCATCGCCTCGGCAACACCCATCTTAGTCCAAGTTAAAAATGAAATTTTATGCAGATCAGTTCCGCCGATGATCAAGATGACAAGCGGCACTAAAGGCATAAGAGCGTATAGCAAATTTACTTTGATAGGCTCTGCGACTACGCCGTCGTTTGCCTTATGCGAAAAGTCCTGACCCTTTTGGTAGTCTTTAAAGAGCAGTGCGGTTATGCTTAATATAACCAAAACCACTATAAATGCCGCCATTGCATTTGGAAACTGAACCTTGATAACATCAGGAATAGTTACCTTAGCCATCTCTGAAACGTATGCGTTGTGAGCCGAACCGGGACTTAAAACACCTCCAAAAGTTCCTGCAAACACAGCAGCTCCCGCCATCGCAGGACGAACACCTGAGGCCATAAGAAGAGGTATCATCGTAGCGCCAACCGCAGCAGAACAACCGGCCGCAGAAGGGATGGCAATATTAACGAAAAACGTAATAACAAAAGTAATAGGAATAAGCAAAAAGCCTATGTTTTTCATAGGTTTTGTAAGCAACACTACAAGATGCTGATCACACTTAGTAACCTTCATAACGTAAGCAAAACCCATACTGGCACAAATAGCCTTAATGAGTCCAGCCGAAGTCATCGACTTGGTAAATTGTGCAAGCGCGTCAAGCGGCGTCAAACAAATAACGCAAAGGGTAAGACCTACACCGATCAAAACGGTTTTAGTCTCTCGCTTTTTAATAAGCAGATAAACAACTGCAACTAGACCTAAAACGGCGCATATTAGCTTAAAAGTAGCCATATTCAACCTTTCTTGTAAATTTTGTCTTTTTGTAATTTATCTATTGTTTGATTATATTCACCATAAATTTAAATAAAAATTAAAATCTATTTAAAATGTAAAACTATTTCCCACTGCGATACTTTCTGTATCTTTTTTATACATCATCTTTAAGACGGCATCATTTCCCATAACGGTTGCACTATTGCCGGCTATCTTAAGCGCAACGCCTTCAGGAAGAGCATATATGGTGCTTTGCTGATTTACGATTAAAAATTCTTCCAGTCTCTCTTCTCTGCTTTCGCCGTTATGTCCCGCAATCTTGCCGCTTATGAAGTGAGGATTTATCTGATGAGGGAACAAATTTAGTGCGTCAAATAGCTTTGGCATGATGATAGGCATATCATTTGTTGTCATTATCGTGCTTCCCGCCACATTTGCGCCTGCAGACCAGCCAAAGTAAGGCACTCCCGCCTCAACTCTTTCTCTTATCGCATCGACTAGGTCAAATTTATAAAGGTAGTGAAGTAAAACAAAGGTATTTCCTCCGCCTATAGATATCACTTTAGCATCTTTTACGGCTTGTTTTAGATCGCTAAATTTGTGGATTGATTTTACTTTTTTGTTTTGCAAGCAGTCTTGAACCTTTAGCTCATATTCATCGTTTGTGCGTCTTACTCCCGCATAAGGTATGAAAAGTATCTCCTCATCGGCTACTCCGGACTCTTGCAAAAACTCATTTATCCAAGGTCTGCAGTGATTTAAGTATCCTGTATCCTTGTAACTTGAACTGCTTAAAAGCAAAGCTTTTTTCATAGTATTCTCCTATATATAAATATGATTGGCATTCTTAGACATAATAAATAACTTATAAATTTAAAAAAATATTAAAAATAATTTTTAAAAATTTATTTTATAAAACAATATATAAACAGTGCTTAAAAAGGGGTTAAAAGCTCTAAAGCCGGTAAATATTTGTTTAATAAATTTAAGCTTAAGTCACAACATGACTATTTACACAAAGCTTTCATAGATAAATATAGTAGGAATAATTTATTATCATTAAGCTATTTTGTATTTAAAAAGTGGCTTTATCGCCTAAGTATAAATTTTAAATTATGCACAAACTTTTTAGGCTAATGAATCAAACTTAATTTATTGAGAATATCACTTCTTTAAATTTGACTTATTTTAAAGAGTGGCTAGGAGTATTTGGCGGTAAATTTTAACAAAATTCTTACCGCCAATACAGCAAAACAAAAGAATTTAAAATCTAAAATTTTGCTTTTAAATCTTCAAAAGCCTTCTCTTGGCATTCTAAAAGATTTCTTTTTTCATCTCTTGCGATATAAAGCTTGAAGATATTTTCTCCGTTTTTATCGTAAAATTGAACCGATTTTGAGAGCATACCCATAAATGTTTGAGTCACGAAAAATATCTTATCTATATCGCTTGCTTTTAAATGTCCGCCGAAATTTGACTCTTTCATACTAAAATTATAATATCCCTGAGCGTGCTGCCCGCTTGGAATTTTTGTTTTGAACTCTATTATGAAAGAAGGTGTGTTTTTAACAAACAAAACCTCTCCCCAATTGCCTATCTCGCCGATAATTTCATCAAATTTATCTCCGCCGGCGACTTTGCAAAACTCACAAGGCAAATTCAAAAGCACTTCCATCTCTTTAAGCTCAAGCTCTTTACCTATCTCACCTAGTGAAATTTTTGGATTTTTCTCGATTAGAGATTTTACTTTTTCTTTCATTTTAATCCTTTGTAAATAAAATTTCCAAAAATTATAGCATATTATTTTAATTTAGATAATAATTATCAGCATTTTAAAAAGAAAAAATATAGAATTAGGAAATGATTAATTTTTAGCTTTATTTCTTAAAAAATTAATTACTTTTTAGCTACTCCGGTTAAACTCGCAAATTTATTAGGTCATTCAAGCACAAAAATGATTTATGATGTCTATGTAAATTACCTTAACCAAAACTTAGATGACTTTAATCGAGATATAAGCATATATACATAATATTGACCTGGGGCATAGGCAGAGGGATTTTTTGTTTTTAAAAAAGTGCTTTGAAATGCCGTAGTTTAGGGCTTAGTGGCGGACAGAGAGGGATTTGAACCCTGAAAGATATTTTTAAAGTCATAAAAATATCTTTAAAAACTCGTATTTAACGCTATTTTGCTTTTATTTTTGTTTTCTTGTATAATCGAATCATTAAATTTTAAAGGATGAAACATGACTATTACATTAACAAACGTTAATTATGAAATGCTTAATGTCATTAAAGCCCTTTTAGCCTTTAATAAAGATATTAAGCTTTATGAAGAGTATGAGCCGAACGAAGAAACATTAAAGGCTATTAAGGATATCGAAGAAGGTAAAAATTTAATCGGACCTTTTAATAACTTAGATGATTTGATGAAAGCCTTAAATGATTGAAATAAAATTTCTAAATCAATTTAAGACTGATTATAAACTACTTAAAAAGCAAGGTTTTGATGATAATTTACTTATTGACTTTTTAGAGCATTTAAAGCTTATTGATGAAATTCCATTGCCTGCAATATATAAAAACCACTCTTTAAAAGGTGATTATAAAGGCTTTTTTGATTGTCATTTAAAGCCTGATTGCATTGTAATCTACAGAAAAGACGATAACTACATAGAACTAGCTCGTATAGGCTCTCACTCTCGTTTATTTAAAAAATACTGATTTTAATTAATTTTTCTGATATAATTCTCATTATGGTTAGATTTATATTTTATTTAATATTAATTTTTTCTATTTCTCAAGCTTCTGATTTTAATAAAAGATTTGATTATCTTAAAAAAAGATTTTTAAATATGACTCCTGATAAAGTTGTTGAATTTGTTTGCTTGCATACAAAAAGAAATACTCCTTATCATGATTTTTTTAATCATGGTTTTAGATATACTTATTCTTGTAGTAACGAAAATTATTTCATTGATTTTAGACCGTATTCAGATGATATTGACATAAAAAATTATAAAAAATTAACTAAATTTGTTAATCAGACTGAAAATGCTATAAATAAAACTATTTGCAAAGACCCAGTTTTTAAAGCTTCTTTACATTCAAATATAAGATTAAATTTTAAAATTTATGATAGTAAGGGTAAATTACAAACAAAATTTACTTATAATCGTAATTCATCGCCTGCTTGTAGTTTTTATTAGCCTAATTCTTTTTTTAAAATTCTTAATTTTATATCTGTAATATAATACTCTTTTTCTGTTTTATTCAATTTTTTGAATAATTCTAGTATTTCTTTTTCATCATTATTTAATTGAATTCCGTTAAAGTATTCATATACTGCTTTGTATAATTCGGGGTTTCTTTTTTCCCAATTGTATAATGTTGTTATATCTTTTTTGATTATTTTTGCTATTTCTTTTTTATCCATTTGAATATTCCAATTAATTTTATTTAAATTTAAGTTCTATTTTGTAATAATTCAAATGTGCTTTTAGAATTATTCAAAATTTGTGTTTATTATAACAAATTTGTTTAATTTTGCCCTAAACATGGCTTTAAACTGTTTCCCCTGTTTTGGTCTTGGATACACCTTTGCGGGGGTTAATTTGTATCCTTATCTTAATACAAAGGTGTATCGATGGAACTTGTCAAATCTCAATTCTCTGTAACTTATGAAATTACAGATGGCGATGTAAAGGCTACTGCTGCAGGTGTTTTACAAAACGGCAAAGCTTATGGTTCTTCCGTTCGTGTTACTTGCACTAATACATACGAAGTTGAAAACGAAAAAACACAATTTACTAACGATGTCAAGCAGGTTGTATCTTTTAAAATTTCTTGTCCTGATGATCTTACAGCTGGTAAAGTCGGTAAGTATTTCAGAGAGCAATTTAAACTTAAAAAACCTATTCTTTGCTTAGGTGGATTGCCTGACAATAACAATGTAGTTACTCTTATTAATCCGGTTGAATATTTCTTGCCTGATACCGACACTCACAAGAAAGACCCAAATTTTAAAAAATCTAATTCGTGAATAGAGCAGGATAAGCCTGCTCTAACTTCTTATTTAAGAGCTTTAAGAGCTTTTATATAAGCAGTTTATCTGTCTTAAATTTCTTAAAGGAGGCTATCATGCCTAAGTTTCTTTCTGGCTTAAAAGCTAAAGTTCTTAGCCTTTTTGCTCTAGGTTCTGTTGCCCTTGCTGACACTTTGACAATGTCTGACCAAGGCGTTGTTTCTGGAACGTTTGATTTAGCAAACGTTTATAAGATTGGCGCTGCTGTTTTTGCCGCTCTTGCCACTATCGCTGTTTTGACGATAGCGTTTAGAATGGTTAAAAAAGCAGGCTAATTTAACTTTGGCTCAAGGCTGAATATGTATGAGTTTATAGAAGTTTCAAAGATGTTAAAGTTTTTGATTTCTTTCTTTGCTCCTACCTTTTCAGCCTTTGTTGCCTATAAGCTTATATCGCTTGGTATAGATATCGTAAGGAAAAATCTAAATGATTGATTTGGGTATATCCGCCGAGCAATATAATTTTCTTATGGGTTTATCTGGTATTTTAGTTGGCTTCTTGCTTAATTTAATAGTTTTTTTGCTTGTAAATAAACTCTGATTTGCTTCTTATAAGCTCAAAGCAGAGTTACGAAGTAAAAGCTTTGAGCCGACAACCGCAGGGCGTCAGTTTTGCATAAAGGAGCTTATATGTACACAATAACCGGAATTGCTTCATTTGATTATTTTGCCAGCATCGGAATACACTTTTTAACTATCTCTTTGCCTTTTTTTCTTTGCCTTAATATGATTACAAAGAAGTTTTTAAGTTAGGTTTATCATGCAAAATTTATTTAAATTTGCCTTACTTCTTTTATTCTTAAACACTTCTGTTTTTGCTGATAGATATGTTTATTATTTTATTACAGAAACTAATCAACCTAAGAAATATTCTTACACTGGCGATATAAATTCTTATATACGTGTTGGTAATGATATTTTTAAATCAGAAGTTATTGATAATATAGAGTATTTAAACTCACAAGACAATTATGATAAAAGTTCTGTATTTTATAGGTTTGGTAATGATAATGCCAAAGCCTTTATTTTCCTTAATCAAGAACCTAAAAAAGTCGGTTGTTGGACACATTACGGACATGATACATTTCAAAATAAAGCTGATTGTGATGAACCTTGGTATCAGTCCTCTGACGCAACTAAACTAAATTTACATGCTTTTAAATTCTTAAATCTTGAAAAAGTAGCCACATGCCAACCTGATGAGCATTTTAACACTGAAACAAAACAATGCCAAAAATGCCCTGAAGGTCAATCTTGGGACTCTGAAAACAATAGATGTTATGATGATTGTTCCGATGTAAATAAGAATAAATGGAGTTGGACTGATGGAGCTTGCACCGATTGCAGTAAAGAAACTACTGATGATGGTGTTGCTCAATGTTATTGTAAGAGTATAGGTTCATCTTATAAAACTAGCCACGTTACTGTTTGTCCTGATGGTGGTAGTATTTGTATAACATCTTGTGACGATGGTTCGCAATTTAATTTCAAAAAGCCTAATACTCCAGATATTCCAAAACCTGACAATAATAATACCACTCCAAGTAATCCAGGTGGTTCTGGTAATCAAAATCCAGGTGGTTCAGGTGGAGATAATGGCGGAGGTTCAGGTGGTAATCAAGGTGGTGGCTCCGGTGGAAATGGTGGCAATTCTGGCGGAGGTTCTGGTGGCAATCAAGGCGGCGATAATAGTGGCGGTTCTAGTGGAAACAATAACGGAAATAATCAAGGTAATGGAAATTCTGGTGGCGGTTCTGGTGGTTCAGGCTCTGGCAATGGCAATGGCAAAGACCCTAAATTTAACCCTGGTGATTTCGATTTTAAAGACTTAGAAAAAGATGTAAATGATTTTAAATCTAAATACTCTGACGCTCTTGATACTGTTTATAATAGTTTTACTAATACCAAACAAGGTATCGAACAATTCATAGCCAACGTTCAAGGTAAAGGCATGAATGGAATAACTAAAAAGAATGTTCCGACTACATGTCCTCGTATATATACTATTAATTTTAATGGATATCCTTCAGAGCTAAATTTTGACTTTTGCAAGGTTGTTTCTCCTGCTTCAGGTGCCTTTTATCACTTATTTTATGTGATTTTCTTTTTAGGCTTTTTAATGCTTATTGTTAAGCTTTTAATACTCTCTTTTTAAGGATAATTCATGCCTGCAATACTTGCCGCATTTGGTGCTTTTTTTACTTTTGAAAAATGGGATAAGGTCGTTCAATGGGTTTTAAGAGGTATTACATTTGGAAAAATGGTTGCCGTTAATCTTGCCATTGTTGTTACTATTGGTCTTTATTGTGGCGCAGTTACAACACTTCTTTTATTTGTCTATGAAAAATCTAATCAATTTATAAATTTAATTAACGATATGACATCAGGAGCTAGTAACGATATCCTTGCTTGGGCTATGGATATACTTAAGGCTTTTGGTCTTTGGAATGCTTTTGTTGATGTTTATAGTATATTTTCAGTTCCTATAATTTCTTTATTTGTTATTTATGGTTATAAATTAGGTCTTAGATTTTTGCATTCTATACAGATGACATTAATTTCATTTAATGTTGCTAGGCTATAACAATGATAACTTATATTGTAGGCGTTCCTGGTAGCGGTAAATCATATTTCGCAGTTTATAAGCTGTGGTATATGTTTATCAGAAAAGAGCCTGAAAAGAAAAGCCTACTATCTAAAATTTTAAAACCTAAACCTATTGAAAACAACTATCTTTATGCTTACACCAATATAGACGGCTTTAAATTTGAATTAGACGAAAGATTACTTAAATTTGACTTCGAGCAATTTTATTCTGATATGCAAATCCTTTATGCTATGTATCTTGATAAAAAACCTGATTCAGAAATAATCGAAGTAGCTAAAACAATGAAATTATATAAAGTTATGTTTATCGTAGATGAATGCCATAACTATTTAAGAGACAAAGAAAATCCCGTTTTAGTATGGTGGGTTACATATCATCGCCATTTATCTCATGACCTATATTTAATCACTCAAGATTTAACCCTAGTAAATAACGAATATAAACGCATAGCAGAGAAATTTTATAAAGCAATCGATAGCTCTAAACGATTATTTTCAAAAACATTTAAATACGCTTATTTTAGCTCTTATAAGATGAACCAGTGTGACCGTGTAAATAGTTTTAATATCAATATCCCTTTTATTCCCGAAGTCTTTAATTTATATCATTCCGGTGCAAATTCTCAAAGTAAATCATTTGTTAAATTCTTTATCTCTATATCAATTTTACTCGTAATTGTAACTATTATATTATTTTATTATTCATATAGCTCAATGTTTGAAACTTCCGATAAATCATCTCAGCCTATTCAAGAATCATCAAATTTAACCATATCATCAGAAACTACAACTAAGCCTAAACCCAAACAACCTGACGAACCATTACAAACTTTACACTATTACAACTTAACTTGTATCGATGAAATTTGCAGATTTAAAGATGAAAAATATACATTCCCTTACGCATACATATCATATACATTAATATCATCACGTCCAAAGTATTTTTATTCAAACACAAAAAACAAGCACTTTATCGAATACTTTTTAGTATTTGATAAGCCCGTGCTTGATGAAATTAAAAATCTTAAAAAAGGTGTATCCAATGAAAGTGTTAATCAAACTTCTATTACTTCTAATCTCTTTAAGTAGCTTTATCAAAGCAGAAACAATCTATACGGATTTGTTAAACTTTGCAGAGCTTACAAGCAAATTTAACAATATCGTTATAGTAACCGATGAGAGCATAGACGGAGCAAATTACTATTTTATCTATCAAAAAGAGACAAATTTAAGCCTTTCCATGTTTAGGAAAATGCTTGAAGCTAAAGGACTTTATCTATATAAGAAAGATAACTTTTACTATATAACGGATAAAAAGCTGCCTGATTATGATTTAAGAAGAATAGAGCTAAATAACTACGTAATAGACGATATAAAAGGCATAATGAATCAGTTTGACGTAAATGCAACCTATTCTATTACATCAAATTCCGTATTCTTTAGAGCGGATGATTACATATACGACCAAATAAAGCAAAACGTAAAACATATCGATAAAGCACTCGAGCAGGTGCAATTTAAGCTCACAATTACCGAAACAAACCTAAAAGACATTAAAGACATGGGCACAAATTTAGCTGCTCTACTCAAACCTATCAACAGAGGAGATTTAAAATACTATATCAACCTTATCACATCACCGTATATTACAAATTCAAACATCATTAAAGACAATAACACTGACTTTTTCGGGGTTTTAAACTTTCTTGAAAGCAATGGACTTACCAAAATCATATCATCACCATTCTTAACGGCTAAAAATCATACAGAAGCATACTTTTCCACCGTTCAAAACATTCCTTATCTAGTATCAAAAACAGAAATTTCAAATGCACAAAAAGAAAAATCAGACAGCTACGAATATAAAGACGTTGGACTTAAAGTTAAAATTAAACCTATCATACTTAAAGACCATATAGACTTTGATTTACATCTCATTTTAGAAGACTTACTATCAAACAATACATTAACCCCTATCACATCAAAGAAAGAGCTTAAAAGCTCTTATTCGCTTAAACGTGGCGATGTATTAGTTCTAAGTGGAATTAATAAAACAACCACTCAAAAGCAAAGAAACGGTGTACCTATTCTAAAAGACATATTTATTCTTAAATATCTCTTTTCAGTAGAGCAAGACCAGGAATTAAGCACCGTTTTAACCTTAACAATACAGGTTATTTAAAATAAAAACAGAAGCCGGTTACTGAGCGGAGCGCGCAGCGCAACGCGAAGTAATGGGCTTCCTTGTCAAATTAATAATAAACTCTTACCTTTAAGGTAAGCGAGCATGAAAGTCTTATAAAAGTGTATGGAATAAGTGAGTTTGACCTTTTAAATTGTCAAAACAAGCTAGAAAAGCAAAAAGAGTATCTATTATCTCAAGGCTATGTAAACAGCTTGGGCGAGTGTAAAACTCTGCTTGATTGCTCTATGGCCGCTAATTTTAGCGACAAATACTACGCAGAAGTATCAAATAGAGTAAATACTATGGCTTCATTCTCTATTGATTTACAGCAAAAGCCAGTATTCCTTACCATAACCCTTAACGGCTGCTTTCGCGACGCTTTAAACGGCGATTATTCAAGATTTAAGGCTAAAGATATGAAATTTTTACCGACTCAAATAAAACATAAAATAAAGCAAGGCTTATCTTTTACCATTAAAGACCTTGTTATTATCCTTAATCATCAATGGAATCTGTTTATCATGCGCTATAACCGCAAATATAAAGGCTTAGAGCGTTCATACATACGATGTTTCGAACCGCACAAAAAAGACGGCGTGCCTCATATTCATGCACTCTTTTATGTTCCTGGCCATACCATAGATTATATGCTTAAAATCTATAAAGACCTATTTAATGCACCGCAAAACCTAAAAACAAATGCTATTACACCGGAGCAAGAAAGAAACGGCGAATTAAATGGCTTTCAAACATCAATAAATAATCCTTCTGGTTATGTAATGAAATATATACAAAAAACATTCATAAATCTAAAAGAAACCGAAAAATTAGACGAGCTTTCGGCTTGGTATATAAAACACAAAGTAAGACGTTTTCTATCATCTCGCACTAAATTTCCATTATGGGTATATAGAAAGATAAATTTTATAAGCGAAATGCAAGATTTCTATCACTTAAACGACCATAAAAACGATGATGACGCTATTTTAGAATGGAATTACTTAGACCAATACATTTACATCAAATTTCCTCGTCGTGAAGAAGAGCTAATATATCTTGACGGCACATTAGAATATTATAGGTGCAATAAACTGATTCATACTTATTCACTCGAAAGACAACAGCACAATAAAACACCTTATAGAGCAGACGGCAAATGTCCTGATTCTAATGAAATGACACTACAAAGAGAGATAAGAGAGTTTAAAAAATGGAAGCTTGAATACTACGGACAAATAAATAAGCCCGTAAATAGAATGAAAAACTATGAACTATATCAATATTACAGCAATTTAGATAAGCAAAACTGCAACTTACAGCACTTAGCCTATGTTGAAAACTTAATGATTGATAGAAATTTAGAGACTTTTACCAAGCAATACGAAAAGCATAATTTAAATGCTCCGGTGCTTGAAGATTTCATCGAAAGAGGACTTAGACAATATGAATTTTAAAAACTATTGCGATTTATATCTTAAACTAGGTAAAGACGAGTGGAAATACTCCACATACTCTAAAAATGAAGGTATAGTTAAAAATCGTTTATCCTGCTTTTTTGATTATGAGATAGAGGACATTAAGCCAAGTGATATAAGAGTTTGGATTAATTCGATTGTCGATGTAGGTCAAAAATCAAAGAAGCACTATTTAACGGCTTTAAGCGGTATTTTTAATCTTGCTTTACAAGATGAACTAATAGCAAAAAATCCTATCATACATCTTAAAAAATTATCTTATACCGCTCCAAAAATTGAGCCTTTTACAAATAGCGAGGTGCAAGCTATTTTAAGAGAAAGTAAGAATTATAACTTTAATTTTAGGCTATTTATTTATCTTGGCTTTTTTACAGGTATGAGAACCGGTGAAATTATAGCTTTGAAAAATAGCGATATAGATTTAAAAAATAAGATAATAACAATTAATGCTACTAGGTCAAGATTTGGCGAAACTACACCAAAGACAAAGAAAAGTATAAGAAAGATACCTATATTAAATACTCTTAATTCTATTCTAGCAACAAAATTTAATAATACTTTTTATCGCACTAAAGAATACTTATTAGAAACTCAATACGGCTTACCATATAGAGATACTTACATATTTCAGCATAACTTTTGGAAACCTATACTAAAAAAGCTAAATATAAGATATAGACGACCTTATACCATGCGTCATACTTACGCTACAAATATGCTTCATAAAAATTTAGTTACTCCAGTTAAACTCGCAAATTTATTAGGTCATTCAAGCACAAAAATGATTTATGATGTCTATGTAAATTACCTTAATCAAAACTTAGATGACTTTAATCGAGATATAAGCATATATACATAATATTGACCTGGGGCATAGGCAGAGGGATTTTTTGTTTTTAAAAAAGTGCTTTGAAATGCCGTAGTTTAGGGCTTAGTGGCGGACAGAGAGGGATTTGAACCCTCGAAGCCCGATTAAGACTTGCACCCTTAGCAGGGGTGTGGTTTCAGCCGCTCACCCATCTGTCCATCTGAATAAAAAGAGTTATTTTACTTATTTATCTTTATAAAACACTTAAAATTTGACAAATACGCCAATTTAAAAACGTTTAAATTTTAAACTCAAGCTAAAATTTACAACAAATCCAAAAATCTAAAACCAAACAATAAAACCGCTCAATCCTTCCAAAGCCACCATTTAAGCTTGCTCTTATCAGGATTTGGCGTATTTGCGTAGTAACATATCATACGATAAACATAAAGTATACACCTGTCGCTTCCTCGTCCAAGTGCTTTAGTGCGCTCATACATATCCTCTGCATTTGCGCCCTTTAGTGAAGCGATGTCGGTATACCCAAGTGCTATAAGATCAGCCTCGGTAGCAGCTCCAACATAAGGAATATCCTTAAACCGACTCACGAGGTATCTCTATCTCGGCAAGAATTCTTTCACAAATTTCGCGAGGATTGTCATCTTCATAAATTGGTCTTCCAACAACGATAAAGTCGCTATTTTCTTGCTTTGCAACTTCAAGATCGGCAACTCTATTTTGGTCATTCACCTCTTCGTTAAACGGACGAATTCCCGGCGTTAACGTCAGAAAAAATCGCGATGTTGCGTCTTTTATCATATTGCTTTCAAAAACAGAACAAACCATACCGTCAAGCCCCGCCTCATAGGCACTCACGCAAAATTTGAGCACAAAATCCTTAATGCTGTCATTATAAACAATCCTAAACGAATTATCGCTAAAGCTTGTAAGTGCGGATACGGCTAAAACTATCGGGCGAGTTTTAAGCGCATTTAGGCGGTTCATGACCTCACTCATCGCCCTTTTTCCTGCACTTGCGTGCACGTTTATCATATCAACGGGCAAGCTTGCTATCACTTCTGCGGCATCGGCCATCGTGTTTGGTATATCATGCAGCTTAAGATCTAAGAAAATTTTAAAATCGTCAATCTTTTTTATATCGTCAATTATCTTAGCTCCGTCTCTTAAATAGCTTCTAAGACCTACTTTAAGCCATAAATCAAGTCCCTTTAGCTCTCTAGCCAAAGCTAAATTTTGCTCCATCGTCGCCATATCAAGCGCTACGCAAAGTTTCATATATCACTCCTTACCGCATCAAGCACGCCGTTTATGAATTTCGGTGCAGAGTCGCTGCCAAGCTCTTTGGCAAGCTCTATCGCCTCGTTTATCACGACCGCTTTATCGGTGTCCGTAAATTTCATCTCGTAAGCGCCAAGACGGAGTATCGCTCTTTCTACAACGCCGATTTCGTGGATTTTATACTCTTTTAAGTGGGAGTTAAGCAACTCATCAAGAGCGGTCAAATTCTCATTTACGCCATCATAAAGCGAAGTCGTGAAATTTCTTTGCTCATTTCTTATCTTTTTTTCCTCTAAAAATTCATCCTTAAATTCACTCATCTCGCTACCCATCTCCTGAGCGTAAAGCAGCGATATTACTGCTTGTCTAACCTGATGACGAGTTGCCATTTTAAACCTTTATATTTTTATATAAATTTAAAAGCTCTATCGCGCCGCTCATCGCTTCAAAGCCTTTATTTCCGGCTTTACTGCCCGCTCGCTCAATGGCCTGCTCGATACTATCTACCGTTAGCACACCAAATGTTACGGGCTTGCCGTATTTAAGAGTTACGTTTGCTATGCCTTTTGTGGTTTCAGCCGAAACATAGTCAAAATGAGGGGTTGAGCCTCTAATAACCGCTCCAACGCAGCATATCGCGTCCCATTTGCCACTCTCAAGTGCCTTTTCAAGAGCCATAGGGATTTCAAATGCTCCCGGAACTAAAATAAGGCTTAAATTTTTCTCATCTCCACCGTGTCGCAAAAACGCATCCCTAGCGCCTTCGACAAGCCTATCAGTGATGATGTGGTTAAACCTTGCATTGATAATTGCGATTTTTTCTTTTCCGCTTAGTTTTAAATTTCCTTCAATTATGTTCATAATTATCCCCTTAAGATTTCTTGTATTTTTAAAGTCTGCCCTACAACTCTATCCAGCTCGTCTAAATTTAACATATTTGGTCCATCGCACATCGCTTCGCACGGATTTATATGCGTCTCATAAAAAAACCCGTCCACACCCACACTTGCCGCAGCTCTTGCAAGATACGGCACAAATCTTGCATCTCCGCCGCTCTTTTCACCAAGAGCCGAAGGCATCTGAACGCTATGCGTAGCGTCAAATATCACAGGCGCAAATTCTCTCATCAAAACCAAATTTCTCATATCAACGACCAAATTTCCATATCCAAAAGTGCTTCCGCGCTCCGTTAGCCAAATTCCGTTTTGTTTAGCTATTTCATATCCGTCGCCATCTACACCGCGAGTTTCAAGCACTTTTTTTACCGAATGCTTCATCGCGCTTGCTGCTAAAAACTGCCCTTTTTTGATATTTACGACTGCATTTGTCTTAGCCGCAGCCACAAGCAAGTCTGTCTGACGACATAAAAACGCAGGAATTTGAAGCACATCGGCAACCTCGGCCACAGGCTTAGCTTGATAGCTCTCGTGAATGTCCGTTAAAATTTTAAAGCCGAATTCTTTTTTCACGCGAGCTAAAATTTCACAACCCTTTTCAAGTCCGGGACCGCGAAAACTACTTATGCTGGTGCGATTTGCCTTATCAAAACTTGATTTAAAATAAAACTCTATCCTATTATGTTCATTAAATTTCACAAGCCTTTTTGCCACGTCAAACACAAGCTCTTCGCTCTCGATGACGCAAGGCCCTGCGATTAGTATCATTATTTCTCCTTTACCACTATAATTCCGCTAAGAATTACTAGAATTATACCCAAAAATGCAACCGTGTTTGGCAGCCCATCCCCCATAAAATATCCGATGATAATGGTAAAGATGACGTCGGCATAGCTTACAGCCGCAACCGTGCCGGCCTTTTTACTTGCCGCATAAGCTTTAGTAAGATACATCTGAAAGTAAAGCCCCGCAACGCCCATTAAAAGGATCAAAAAGATATTTTTAGTATCAGGCAGTACAAATTTGGAAAACAAAAATTCAAAGCCATCTATCTGAATAAATTCCGCCAGAGCCATAAAAACGATCGGAAGAGTCGTGCCAAACCCCATAAAAGAAAATACTATAACGCGAGTATCATAGCTCTTTTTAAGCTCTCTAACGCTCGTATACGCCATCGCAGCCCCTACTCCGCTCCAAATTCCAAGCCAATCGGTCTTTGAGATACCAAGCTCAGGCTGTATGATAAGCAAAATACCGCCAAATCCGATAAATATCGCCATCCATCCGCGCGAGCTTAGCTTCTCTCCCATAAACATCGCCGCAAGAAGTGCCGTAAATATCGGGCTTGTTTTAGAAAATGTAAATGCCGCGCCTAAATTTATATGAGCGATGTTATAAAAAAACGCAAAGAGCGCAAGCGTGCCGATAACTCCTCTAAATATAAGCAGATACGGATGCCCGCCCCTTTGATGAGCAGGCTTTTTATAAAGCGAATAAACGATCATCACAAGACCGATCAAATTTCTAAAAAAGACAACTTCAATAGACGGCATATCGGCACTTATTACTTTTGCAAGAGCTCCCGTTATCGCAAAAAGCATACAAGCGATAATCATATAATAAGTGCCCAAATGCCTCATTAAAAATTTATGCAACAACCCCATAACCTTTTTAAAATTTGAGCGTATTGTAGTGCAAAACGGCTTAAATTTATAAACATCGCAGGCAAAAATTTGTATAATAGCGAAATTTAAAGGAATATAAAGTGCAAAAAATCATACTTGTCGGAAAGCCAAACGTAGGCAAAAGCTCGCTTTTTAATCGCTTGGCAAAAAGGCGCATAGCTATCACTTCGGACGTAAGCGGAACCACTCGCGACACGAACAAAGCCGAGATCACCATAGATGATAGGCAATGTATTTTGGTAGATAGCGGCGGGCTTGACGAGAGTAGTGAACTTTTTAGAAATGTTAAGGAAAAAACGCTTAAAGAGGCGCAAAATTCGGACGCGATTATCTATATGGTGGATGGTAAAAATTTCCCTGACTATGAAGATAAGGCGATGTTTTACGCACTTTTAAGGCTAGGAATTCCGACCGCACTTGTCATAAACAAAGTAGATAGCAAAAAAGATGAGCAAAGAGCTTGGGAATTTGATAGCTTTGGCGCAAAAGATATTTTTAGCATATCCGTCACTCACAATGCGGGAGTAGATGAGCTTAGCGAGTGGATTTATAAGCACCTTAAAGATGAGATAAAGCCTGATTTGGACGAGGATTTTGATGATTTTTTAGAGACTCTTGACGAAGAAGGCGAGCAAAATTTTGAAGAAAAAAACATAAGAGTTGGCATCATAGGCCGCGTAAACGTAGGCAAAAGCTCGCTTTTAAACGCTTTGGTTAAGGATGCAAGAGCCGTAGTTAGCGATGTGGCAGGCACTACTATAGATCCTGTAAATGAAACATTTGTTTACGAAGATAGAGTGATAGAATTTGTCGATACCGCAGGCATCAGAAAGCGCGGCAAGATAGAAGGCATCGAAAGATACGCGCTAAATAGAACCCAAAGCGTGCTTGAAAACACAGATATTGCCCTACTCGTGCTTGACTCTAGCGAGCCTCTGACCGAGCTTGATGAGCGTATCGCAGGGCTTGCGAGCAAATTTAACCTCGGCGTGATAATCGTGCTAAACAAGTGGGATAAGAGCGAAGTGGAGTTTGATGAGATGAAAAAAGTCATCAAAGATAAGTTTAAATTTCTAACCTACGCACCGATAATCAGCGTTAGCGCACTTGGAGGCAAGAGAGTTCATAAAATTTACTCGCTCATCTTTGAAGTTTATAAAAATTTCACTCAAAAAATTCAGACTTCAAAACTAAACGAACTCATCGAAGAAGCTACCAAAATCCACCCGATACCGCGTGAAAAAGGCAAGAGCGTTAGGATTTATTATGCCGTACAGTTTGGCTTTGCGCCGCCTAAGATAGCTCTTATTATGAATCGTCCGCGCGCGCTTCACTTTAGCTATAAACGCTATCTTACAAACAAACTGCGCGAAAAATTTGATCTAAACGGCGTTCCTGTCGTGCTCATACCAAAAAACAGAAGTAGCGAGGAAAAAGATGAGCAGTAACTTAGTCTTAATCGGCTTCATGGGCGTTGGAAAAGGAACGGTCGCAAGGGAGCTTTGCAAAAAATTAAAGCGACTCATGCTTGATACGGACGATCTTATCGAAAGCAGTGAAAATCTAAAAATTCGTGAAATTTTTGAGACAAAGGGCGAAGAGTATTTTAGAAAGCAAGAACGCTTAGTCGCTAAAAATTTAGCCGGTAACGTGCAAAACTGCGTGATAGCAGGTGGCGGAGGCTTTGTAAACGTTAAAAATTTAAACAAAATCGGCACTGTTATATATCTTAAATCAAGCTTTGATGGCATAATAAAGCGCATAGACAATAGCCAAAACGCCCAGAAGAAATTTGCTAAACGTCCGCTTTTAAAAGATAGAAGCAAAGCAAAAGAGCTATTTAAAACAAGAAAGAAAATTTATGAGAAAAAGGCTGATATCATAGTTGATGTCGAAGGTAAGAGCGCTAAAAATATAGTTAAAGAGATTGTAAATAAGATTAAAAAATGAACGTATGGTTTAGATTTTACAGCTCAAATTTGAGAAAAATTAAAATTTAAGCTTGAAAAAGGATGAAAATTTGAGAGTACTAACAGGACTTCAACCCTCAGGAAAGCTCCATCTGGGCAACTATTTTGCCTCGATAAAACAGATGGTAGATGCACAAAACTCAAGCGATATGTTTATGTTTATCGCAAACTATCACGCCATGACCTCGGTTAGCGAGGCAAGCAGACTTAAACAAAACACTTTTGAAGCTGCATGCGCATTTCTTTCGCTTGGCATCGATCCGAACAAAAGCGTATTTTGGGTGCAAAGCGACGTAAAAGAGGTGCTTGAGCTATACTGGGTGCTAAGCCAATACACTCCGATGGGGCTGCTTGAGCGCGCACACAGCTACAAAGATAAGATCGCTAAAGGCATAAGCGCAAATCACGGACTTTTTAGCTATCCGGTGCTCATGGCTGCCGATATTTTGCTTTTTAGTGCAAATGTCGTTCCAGTAGGCAAGGATCAAATTCAGCACGTCGAGATCGCTCGCGATATAGCCATCAAATTTAACAACGAACACGGAGAAATTTTTACTCTACCTGAGAGCAAAGTCGATGAAAACGTCGCAACAGTGCCTGGAACTGATGGCGCTAAAATGAGTAAAAGCTATAAAAATACGATCGATATCTTTAGCGACGCAAAAACGCTTAAAAAGCAAATTGGCTCTATAACAACCTCGTCTGAACCGCTTGAAGCCCCTAAGCAATGGCAAACCTGCAATGTATATAATATAGCAAAGCTGTTTTTAAACCAAAGCGGACAAAAAGTGCTGCAAGAGCGTTACGAGCGTGGCGGTGAAGGACATGGACACTTTAAGATGTATCTAAACGAGCTTGCATGGGAGTATTTCGCCTCTGCAAGAGAGAAGTACGAACACTACTTAAATCACGAAGACGAGGTAAATGAGATATTGTTAGCGGGTGCAAAAAAGGCTCGCGAAGTAGCACTTCCGCTCATTGAAAGAGTGCGTGAAGCAACGGGAATTTATAGATAGGTATTAGAATGATAAATTTAAAACTACTTGAAACAAACTACGATGAATTCGTATCGAAACTACGAGGGAAAAAGATAAAAGAAGAGGTTCTAAGCGAACTTTTAGCGACTTTTAACGAACTTAAAGCAAAACGCCAAAATTTAGAAAGCCTTCAAGCTATCCAAAACGCTAAAAGCAAGGAGCTTGGTATAAGGACAAGAGGTGGCGAAGACGTAAGCGCGCTTAAAGAGGAGCTAAATTCAAATAAAGTTGCGATGAATGAAGCTGAAAAAGTGGTTCGCGAGCTTGACGAAAAGCTTGACGGCATAGCTTCGTGTGTGCCAAATATCACCGATGACGATGTGCCTTTTGGAAAAGACGAGGATGATAATGTCGAGCTTAAAAAAGTGCTTGAGCCGCGTAAATTCGACTTTGAGCCAAAGGAGCACTACGAGCTTGGCGAGAAGCTTGGTTGGCTTGATTTTGAGCGTGGGGCAAAGCTTGCGGGAAGCCGCTTTACAGTGCTAAAAGGAGACGGCGCAAAGCTTAGCAGAGCGCTTGTTAATTATATGATTGATTTTAATATGTCTCGCGGATTTGAGCTGGTAAATGTGCCGTTTTTAGTAAATTCTCGCACGCTTTACGGCACGGGACAGCTGCCAAAATTTGAAGAAGATCTTTATAAAATTCGCGACGAAGATCTATATCTAATCCCAACCAGCGAAGTTCCTGTTACAAATTTATATAACGACGAAATCATCGATGCCGGCAACCTACCTATAAAGATGACTTGCTACTCGGCTTGCTTTCGCCAAGAAGCGGGCTCTGCGGGCAAAGATACGCGCGGCATGATACGCCAACACCAGTTTGAAAAGGTAGAACTTGTAAGCATAACCGCGCCTGATCAAAGCGAAAAAGTATTTGAGGACATGGTGGCGTGTGCTAGCGACCTGCTTACTTCGCTTGGCTTGCCACACCGACATCTGCTTCTTTGCAGCGGAGATCTTGGCTTTAGCGCAGCAAAAACCATCGACCTTGAAGTTTGGTTGCCGGGGCAAAATAGATACCGAGAGATAAGCTCGGTTTCAAACACTCGCGATTTCCAAGCAAGAAGAGCTAAAATTCGCTTTAAAGACGGTAAGAAAAACACACTCGTTCACACGCTTAACGGCTCAAGCTTGGCGGTTGGAAGAACACTCTTAGCCATCATGGAAAACTACCAAAAAAGTGACGGCACGATCGAAATTCCGGAAGTTCTTAAAAGGTATATGTAGTGGCTGACGATAATGTCGTAATACTAGAAGAGGTCGATCCTAAAAGCCCAAGTGATGAGCAAAAAGGCGCAAGCCAAGAAGAAAACCTCATATCGCTTGATGAGCTGCAAGATAGCAGCGAGGAAACACAAAGCGAAGATATCTCGCCAAAAAAGAGCAGGAAAAAGATATTTTTATTTGGTGCAATCGGCATTTTGCTTGTAATCGCTCTAGTAACGACACTATTTTTTGCTACTAGAGATAAAAAGCCCGAATTTGATCCAAGTCAGCTTGCAAGAGATATCGAAGATCGTTTTGAAGTGCAGAAATTCGGGGCTTCAAAGATTGACGATATGATACAAAAAGCAAATATACTATACGAAAAAGGCAATAAATTTGAGGCTCTTAAAATTTATGAAAACGTAGCCATCTATAACGAATCGCTATCTAATTACAACTTAGGCGTTTCGCAGATGAAGCAGGAGAAATTCACAGAAGCCATAGAGTCCTTTAAAAAAGCGATAAATAACAAAGAAAATATCGCGGTAAGCGCTATAAATGCCGCCGTAAGTTCGCTTGAGTTAAATAACACAAAAAGCTTTGAATACTATATAGATCTAGCAAATTCGTTCCTGCAAGAAGAAGCGGGCTCCCCTCTTTATAATTACTATTACGCTCTTATACGCTACTACAAAGGAGAGTATATCGAGGCTTTACGCGCTCTTTCTTATCCTACCGAGCGTCACTATAAAAACAAATACGACTACTTAAGCGCTAAAATTCTAACACATCTTGGAGAAGATGAAGAGGCGATACAAAAGCTGGAAAATCAAAAAGAATTTGACGCAAATTTGGCTCTTGGCATGCTCTATGCCAGAAACGCTCAGTACGATAAGGCTAGAAGCAAGCTAAATTTGGCCCTTAAAAATAGCGACGAAATAAATAAAATAGACACGATACTCGCTCTTATCGACATCAAAACGGGCAATTATGCCTTAGGAGCGGACGGCTTAAAGACGGTTTTTGCCAAAGACAAGCTATTTATCGAAAATACATTCCCTATAAAAGCGATCTTAAAATCCGAACTTTTTGACGTAAATTTAGCTCAAATGCACTTTAGAAACGATATATTTTTCGACAAGACAAGACGGTATGAAGTGCTGTTTTATTTCGCACCTTATAAGGTTTTTGACGCGAGCCAAACGATAAACTACATAAGAAAGGGCGGAGTTAGCCTATTTCTTGATGATGCAAGCTCGGCAAGTAGCTATCTAAGCGCCAGCGGGACGATATCAAAAGTAAATTTGGAGCTTTCAAAGGCTATCGCAAGCGCATTAAACTACAAGCTAAAAGATGCCAATGCGCACTTTGCAACGCTAATATCGCTATACCCAGAACATTCGGTCTTGCATTACAATCTCGCCTTAAGCTATGCTCAGCTTGGCAACTTCTCGCTTGCGGCAAAGCACTTCATCACAAGCTATCATCTTGATCCTACAAATCACCTTGCAGGAGTCTTTGGCGCGATAGCAAACGATATAAATAACGAAAATAACGCAAAGCTGCTCCAAGAGATAAGCGAAAATTTAGAGCACGACAGCAGGATAAAAGAGATAAATTTATATAAAGCCCTAACCGAACTTGTCACCGGAAATCAAAATGCGCTCATAAGGTGGCTTGAGGAAGATAAGGAGCAAAACGCTTTAAATTTGGCCTTTGATGCAATAATCGCTAAAATTTCAAATAGAAATAACGAATTTATAGTAAAAAGCGAGGTTTTAAAATCAAAATTGCCTGATGACGTCATCGCAAATATCTTAAATTTCATCGCCAAATTCGATGATCAAAATATCAAAGAGTACGTCAAGCAGATACAAATTCATTTCCACACCAAAAATCTAAATGAAGCGGCGTTTTATCACGGTGCAAACATCATCAAAGAGCAATACATAAAACTACTGCAAATTTCAGGACTTTTAAATTACGAAAGAGAGAAGCTTAAAAATTTAATCCTAAACGGCAACAAAGATGATACAAATTTGCTTCAAACTCTTGCTTATATCGATATTTTTACAAATGATTTCAAAGAGAGCTACGGCATATACAACCGATTGATAGACGAATTTAAGATAAATGACGCAGGCACGCTCTTTATGGCTGCGGTCGCAGCGATTGGCTCAAATAATCCGCAAAACGCAATAGCTCTTTTAGAGCTTTCAAAGCTAACCGATCCAAACTCATCAGATAGTCGCCTTGCGCTTGCTTATCTTTACCAAGAAGTAGGCAATATCGAAGCTGCGGCCATCCAATACAACCTTATAAAAAGCGATAAATTTCAGAGCAAATTTTTTGATTTCAGGATTGATTACGATAGATTAAGATAAAGAGTGCATACTTCCAAATTCCGGCATCTTGTATCTGTTTTACGACTGTATTGATATGCCGTGGGGTTATGACCCAAAAGATAAATATGGCAAAAAGGTATTTTATTTTGATGGAAATTTAAATGAGCTAGAAAGAAAACAAGTCCCTGAAAACACAGAAATTTTTCCCGCTTCAAAGCTTAATTTTTCCAATCAAATCGAACTTCCCGATTATGAAAGCGACCTTATAGATAGCGAAAAATTTTACAATGAAGAAATAGATGAAATTTATGATATCCTATATGAGTCCTGCGAAGAAAACAGCAATAAAATTCTTGGACACTCAAACAATATTCAAGACGGCATGGAGCTAGAATGCAAACTTGTAACAAACGGGCTATACTGCGGAGACGAAAGAGCGTATGAAGGCCCTAAAAGATTTGAACTTGAGAAAAACATCCCCGATTGGAAGTTGCTTTTGCAAATTGACAGCAACGAAGAAACCGATATGATGTGGTGTGATTACGGCAAAATTTATCTGTGGATTACAAAGCAAAATTTAAAAGATAAGAAATTTGAAAACAGCTGGCTGGTTTTACAGTGTAACTGATAAATTTGACCAAGACTAAAACTTGGTAATTTTGCACGTACCGACCGAATTCAAATAAAATCCTAAATTTCAAACTCGCTATAGCTTAAATCACAAATTCAAAAAGCCCGTCTTGCTACCCAAACAAGACGGACTGATAAATTTATCTTTGTTTATCTTCTAAAACTTTTTCTTTCCATTTTGAGCTCTCTTTTTTGTTATCCATTATATCTTTTGAAAATTCAGCCGCCGCTTCAAAATTCTTCCTTACTCCGTCGCTTGAATTTTGATATTTTACGGCATTTGAGCCCTTGATGCCGATACTCTCTGCCTCGCTAACCGCATCGATGTTTGCACCTAAAAATATAAATTCCCAGTCATATTTGTTCTGCTTTGCCGTTATCATCTGCTTTATTTGAGATTTTGAAAATTCCTTGCTTGAGTTCTCCTGTCCGTCGGTGATGATCACAAAAAGCACTCTATTGTCCCTTGCGTATATGTCGCTCACGCGCTCAATCTTATTTATCGCACTTCCTACCGCGTCAAGCAAGGCCGTGTTGCCACTTGCAAAATACTCTTTATTTGTTAGCTTTTCTATCTTTTTTATATCGACTCTATCGTGGATAACGTTAAAATTCGTATCAAATAAAATAGTCGTAACATGAGTTTTTAGCCCAAGTTCTCTTTGTTTATCTATCATCGAGTTAAAGCCACCTATAGTATCGCTCTCAAGCCCGCTCATGGAGCCTGATTTATCAAGGACAAGCACCATCTCAAGATGATTTGCGCAAGGAGCTTTGCAGTCTGTATCAAGAGGTTTTTCTTGAGCGAAACTTAAAATCGCGGACAAAAATATAGCGGACAAAAATGCAAATTTTTTCATCGTTTTTCCTTATGTGAATTTGTATGGATTATAGCAGATTAGTTAAAATCATCGGTAGCAAATTAAATTCGGGTTAAGATAGCCTTAACCCGAAAAAGTATTATCTGTTTAAATTTTTAATTCTTACGTAGCTGTTTAGTGCACCCACATAAGCCTTTGCGCTTGCCATCATGGTGTCTATATCAAGTCCGTGTCCTATAACTGCATTTTGCTCGTCAAATTCGACCTTAACCACTACGCTTGCAAGTGCGTCTTTGCCTTGACTTACGGCATTTACCTTATAATCTTTCAAAAGTCCGTTTATGCCGCTTATACGGTCAATCACTTTAAATATCGCATCCACGGTTCCGTTGCCAAGTGCGGCGTCACTTATTAGCTCATTGTCAAATTTTATCGTCACGGACGCGCTTGCAAGACCTTTGTTGCAGTTGCTTTGACCAAGCGTAACGATCTCGTAAATTTCAGGAATCTTGATAAATTCGCTAGTAACAAGAGCTCTGATATCATCATCAAACACCTCTTTTTTCTTATCGGCCAACTCTTTAAATTTATCAAACGCTTCGTTTAAAGCATCGTTATTAAGCTCAAATCCTAAACTGGCAAGCTTATCTTTAAACGCATGACGACCCGAATGCTTGCCAAGCACAAGAGAATTTCGCTCAAGACCGATACTCTCGGCACTTATGATCTCGTAAGTCTCTTTGTGTTTTAGCACGCCGTCTTGATGTATGCCGCTTTCATGAGCAAAGGCATTTTTGCCTACTATCGCCTTGTTTGGTTGAGGTTCTATGCCTGTTATGCTTGCCACCATCCTTGAGCTTGGATAAATTTCTTTGCAGATTATATCGGTATAAAGCGGTGCAAATATATCATGGCGCGTCTTTATAGCCATTACTATCTCCTCCAAGCTGGCATTTCCTGCACGCTCTCCAAGTCCGTTTAGGGTGCATTCTACCTGTCTTGCGCCTGCCATGATAGCAGCTAACGAGTTTGCGGTAGCAAGCCCCAAGTCGTTATGATTATGCACGGATACGATCGCTCTTGCTTTTACAAACTCAACCATCTGCTTTATCATCTCGCCTATTTCCGTAGGCAACCTATATCCGACGGTATCAGGTAAATTTATAGTTCCCGCGCCCGCTTCTATAACGGCATCACAAATTTCTTTCATAAATACTATATCGGTTCTGCCTGCATCCTCGCAACTAAACTCAACATCATCGCAAAACGTTTTAGCGTATTTTACGGCATTCACAGCACGTTTTATAACTTCATCGGGCTTCATTTTAAGCTTATACTCCATGTGTATCGGGCTTGTTGCTATGAAGGTGTGAATTCTTTTTTTATTTGCAGGAGCTACGGCCTCTCCGGCAGCCTTGATGTCACGCTCAACAGCCCTTGCAAGAGAGCAAATTCTGATATTTGAAGCTTGTTTTGCTATCTGGGTTATAGCATCAAAATCTCCGGGACTTGCCGCCGCAAACCCCGCCTCCATGACATCTACTCCAAGACGCTCTAGCTGAAGCGCTATACGCAATTTCTCTTCGGTATTCATCGATGCTCCGGGACTTTGCTCACCGTCTCTTAACGTAGTATCAAATATTATTATTTTATTATTATCCATCTTGTATCCTTTTTATATTTTTTAAGTTTTGTAAATTTTGATGAAGTTTTATTAGTAGTAGCTGCTTAGCGCAGCAGCAGAGAGCTGTTTGAAAGTAGTTTTGATAAAGTTACGATAAATTTAACGGAATAGATATCGCTCATTCGCTCTCCTTTTTAAATTTTGGATTTTTTATGATAAACATATAAACAAACCGAACTATACCATAAAAAACATAAATACTCATTAACGCTGTCGGAGCTTCGATAGGATAGATATAAAGAAGCGAGCAGACTATGATAAGCAGAGTTAAAATTTTTAAAGAATTTGTCTTTTTTAGATCTAGTTTTTTAAAGCTAGGGTAGCGGATATTGCTTACCATAAGGATTGCCAATACGGCTTGTAAAATAAGCAAAAACCATTTTGAATTTGCGCTAAATTCATACTCCAAACTAAGTCCGACCCAAAATGCGCTAACTATAGCAGCTGTAGGTATAGGAAGTCCGATAAAAACAGAAGGCTCAGAGCTGCCTGTCATTACGTTAAATCTAGCAAGCCTGATAGCGCCAAACACTACAAAAAGTGCCGCTATAAGAGAGCCCAACCGACCGAAATTTTGACCCACCGAAAAATAAAAAAGCATAGCCGGAGCCATGCCAAAAGCAACTATATCGGCAAGACTGTCAAATTCTACTCCGAATTTTGAAGTAGTCTTAGTAAGTCTGGCCACGCGTCCGTCAAGTCCGTCAAGTATAAGAGAAAGAACGATATAAGATATCGCCTTAAAATACTGTCCGTTAACAGAAGCAATTATGCTGATAACACCCAAAAATGCACTAGCTGCCGTAAATAAATTCGGAAATATATACATAAGCTTAAGTTTATCGCCGCCCATCATCTCTTACCCTCATAGTTAAAAAATCCTATTAGGCTTGAAGCCTTCAAGCACTCTCCCACAACTACGCTTATACGCGTATTCGCAGGCAGTATAAGTGCCACTTTTCCGTCGCTCATAAAGCCAAATTTTTCACCCGCTTTGATACTATCAAATTTTTCAGCGTATAAATTCCTGCTCATAGCGCCACTAATAAGCCTTAAGGCTATTTTATTTTTACCTTTTACGGCTATATAAAGAGCTCTTTCGTTTAAGAAATTTGCAGCTTTCATAAAGCTACACAAAAAAAGCCCGTGTCTTTGCTTAAATTCGACCAAATTCATATCGCAAGGAGCTTTTATGGCTCCTGCACCAAATATAGTCTTGCAAATCACTATCTGCGTGCATTCGGTATCAAAATATGAAATTTTCTCTATGCTTATTATCTTGCCGTCTATAGGGCTTAAGATAGCAAATTCATCATTGCTGCTTATAGCCCTATTTGGCCCTCTGAATAAAAATAAAATAATTAGCAAAATAACAAAAAACAGCCACTCAAATTCACCAAAAACAATCGCTATTAGAAATAAAATCCCAAAAATTAGTAGATATTTATAGCCCTCTTTAGCGATTATTTTCGTACTTTGCATCATCTATTCTTTGGAATTTGCCTTATGCTCTTCCTCTTTGGTCTCTTGTAAATTTATAAGACGAGTAGGCAAGCCTTTTTCCTTCTCATACTCTTCTATAATAGATCTAACCCTAGCACCCTCAATGGTCTCTTCCTCATAAAGCGCTTCAACCATCTTTTCTATCGCACCTTCATAAAGCCTAAGAGTATCAAGAACCTCTTTGTATCTGTTTTCAAGAGTGCTCTTAACGAATTCATCTACTTTTTCAGCCATCTTATCGCTATAATCTTTTATGCTCTGGCCGCCGGTTAAGAAAGTATTTCTTTGTTTTTCAAGCACCATAAGGCCCGCAACTTCGCTCATGCCGTACATCGAAACCATAGCTTTTAGTATATCGGTTGCTCTTTCTAGGTCATTTCCCGCACCGGTTGAAATTTCTTTTATAAACACCTCTTCGGCCGCCCTGCCCGCTAAAAGCACATCGACACGAGCGATTAACTCATGACGCTGCATCATAAATTTATTCTCTTCAGGAGTATTTAGAGTGTACCCAAGAGCGGCAAGTCCTCGAGGTATGATAGAAACTTTTGTTACTTTATCGGCACCTTTAGTGGTCTCTGAAATCAGTGCATGCCCGCTTTCGTGATACGCAACTATACGCTTTTCCTTTGGATTTATACGTCTTGATTTCTTCTCAAGTCCGGCTATGGCTCTTTCTACGGCTTCAACCAGATCTTTTTGCTCTACGTAATTTTTCTCTTTTCTTCCCGCTAGAAGTGCGGCTTCATTTATGATATTTGCTAGATCCGCTCCCGCAAGACCTGCCGTCATACGAGCGATCTCTTCGATATCGGCTTTTGAATCAAGCTTAATATCCTTCATATGAACGCGTAAAATATCAATTCTACCCTTAAAATCAGGTTTATCTACAAGCACTTGCCTATCAAATCTTCCAGGCCTTAAAAGTGCAGCATCAAGCACCTCGGGGCGGTTTGTCGCAGCTAAAACTATAACAGGCGAAGCATCCGAGCTAAAGCCGTCCATTTCGGCTAAAAGCTGGTTTAGAGTCTGTTCTCTCTCATCGTTTCCGCCTATCATTCCGCTTGCCGCACGACTTTTGCCTATAGCGTCTATCTCGTCTATGAAAACTATTGCAGGCGCTTCTTTTTTAGCATTTTCAAAAAGATCCCTAACGCGACTTGCGCCAACACCCACAAACATCTCTATAAAACTAGATCCTGATACCGAGAAAAACGGCACATCAGCCTCTCCTGCAACCGCTTTTGCCAAAAGAGTTTTACCGGTGCCTGGAGGTCCAACCAAAAGCACGCCTTTTGGAATTTTAGCTCCTAAATTTATATATCTATCGGGATGCTTTAAGAAATCAACAATCTCCTTAACCTCGTCTTTTGCTTCCTCAACACCTGCGACGTCGGTAAATTTAACCTTTGGTTTTTCGGAATTTACAAGCTTTTTGGAGCTTCCCATTCCAAGTATGCCTCCGCCCATATTTTTTTGCATTCTGCTTGCAAGAAACATCCAAATTCCAAAGAATATAAATATCGGAAGCACCCAAGAAAACAGTAGTTCGCTAAACCAATTCGTCTCGCTATATGCGCCGTAAGGAATTTTATTTTCCTCAAGAAGAGGAACCAAGGTAGGATCGCTTACTCTTTTTGCTATATAAACGGCTTTGCCGTCACCCATGTTAGCCACAGCCTTAATAGAAGTTTCAGCAATTCCTACTTGAGATACCTGCTTGTTTTTTATCATCTCTTTAAGATCAGAATACGATACGTTTTTCGTCGTTGCAGCTCCTCCAAGAGAGCTCGTACCCATATCCATACCATCGGTAAAACTTCTAAAAACCAAAATTATAACAATTGCAAAAATGGCAAAAATAAAAATCGGATTTTTATTGAAAAAATTATTTCCGCCATTGTTATTGTTTAAATTTCTATCGTCATTAAATCTTTTATTATTCATTATGTCCCTTAAAACTATTTTTGAAATACAAAGCTGCTCCACTCGTTTTCGCTCTTGCTCTCAACAAGCTTAAGCGACAAGAAAGCATCTAAAATTCGCTCTTTATACTTATCAAGCACACCCGCTAAAATAAGATAAGAGCCATTTTGAAGTAATTTTATCAAATCATTTTTTAATATTAAAATAACGTCGGCTATTATATTTGCAACTACCACGTCATACTTTTCATCCAAATTCGATATAGAACCGGTCCAAATTTTATTTATCTTAACGCCGTTAAGATCGGCGTTTTGTCTTGAACTATCTACGGCTTGCTCATCCGTATCGCAAGCATCAACTACGCATCCAAGCTTTGTCATAACTATGCTTAATATCCCGCTTCCACATCCCACGTCTATAGCTTTCATGTCGCTTTTGGCATATTTTTGTAAAAATCCCACGCACGCATTAGTACTCTCGTGATGTCCCGAGCCAAAGGCAAGAGCCGGATCGATTATGATATTAGTAAAACCGTCTTTTGGCTCTTCCCAGCTTGGATGTATATAAATTTTATCTATTAAAATAGGCTTAATGTTTCTTTTGTATTCGTTTATCCAGTCTTTGTTCTCTTTTGTTTGTAAATTTATCTCAAGATCAACATTATGTCCTAACTCTTCAAGCTTTTTAGCAAATTCCTTTAAACCGAATTCTATCTCATCAAGCTCGTTTTCATCGCGAATTATAAAGCCGTCTTTAATCTCTTCAATACAAGTTATACCAAACAAAAAAACAAGATCACGCAAAAGCTCGCAAGAGCTTTTTGAAACTACGGTAAGTTCGTAAAATTTATCTTTTAAAGCGGAATTTTGCATTAGCCAAGAACGTCTTCAAGCTTCTCTTTTAATACCTGCGGCGTAAAAGGCTTAACGATATAGTTATTTACGCCCGCTTTTAGAGCTGTTATAACCTCCGCTTTACCGCCTTCTGTCGTAACCATGATTATAGGCATATCGACATATTTTTGCTCTGCACGCACTTTTTTTACAAGTTCAAGCCCGTTCATTTCAGGCATGTTCCAATCTGTTATAAGTATTGCTATATCATCATTTTGACCAAGAATTTGCCAAGCTTCAACTCCGTGCTCAGCCTCTAAAATATCAGCGTGTCCGAGCCTTTGAAGGGTATTTTTTATAATTCTTCTCATTGTAGAACTATCATCTACTACCAAAATTTTCACAATAACATCCTTTTTTAAATTTGCCCCATTTTATCAAAATTTTTGTTTAAATAAACTTTAAACGTTATCTTGCAAGCCTGAAAGCCTCTTTTAGATCAATCCTTCCTTCATAATAAGCCTTGCCTATTATCACGCCGTAGATTCCTCCCGTCTCTTTAAGTGCGGTTATATCATTTAAATCCTTAACGCCTCCACTTGCTATCGTATCTATGCCGCTAGCAAGGGCCATCTCTTTTGTAAATTTTACATTTACGCCCTCAAGCATTCCGTCTTTGCTGATATCGGTGCAAATTATCGCTTCGGCTCCCGCTCCTGCAAATTCACGCGCAAGATCGGTCGCTTTCATATTTGACACGTCAGCCCAGCCCTCAGTCGCCACATAGCCGTTTAATGCGTCTATGCCTATTGCTACCGGGTAAATTTTAGCCACTTCTTTTACGAAATTTGGATTTTTAAGTGCGATTGAGCCTAAAATCACTCTTGAAATTCCGCTGTCAAGATAGCTTTTTATACGCTCTTTTGTGCGGATTCCTCCACCTAGCTGGATCTTTAAATTCGTAGCACTAGCTATCTTTTCAACTGTTTTTAGGTTTATCGCTTCTCCGGCAAAAGCACCGTCTAGATCAACCACATGAAGCCATTTTGCACCCAAATTTTCAAATTCTTTCGCAAGCTCTTCAGGGTTATTGGAGTAAATTTTAGCAGTTGCCATATCTCCCTTGCTAAGTCTTACCGCCTTGCCCTCTTTTAGATCGATAGCAGGAAAAATTTCCATCACAACCTCCCGAAATTTCGTAAAATTTTAAGCCCCGCGTCGCTGCTTTTTTCAGGATGAGGCTGAAATCCGTAAATATTATCCGCGCAAACCGCACTTATAAACTCATATCCGTATTCACTTTTTGCAAGAGCGAATTTCGGCTCGCAAACCACGTGATAGCTATGCACGAAGTAAAGATACTCGCTTGCGCCTAAATTAGCATTTAAAGCAGTTTGACGAGTGAAATTTAAACCGTTCCATCCGATATGAGGGATCTTAAGAGGAGTTTTAAATTCCGCCTCATTAAATTTCTTAACTCTCCCGCTTATGAGCTCAAGTCCCTTGCTAACGCCAAATTCATCGCTCTCATCAAATAAAAGCTGCATGCCAAGGCAAATTCCCAAAAACGGCTTGCCGCTTTTGGCAAATTCTCTTATCGCCTCATCCATATTAAGCTCTTTTAGTCTATTCATCGCTAAGGCAAACGCCCCGACTCCCGGTAAAACAGCCTTATCAAATTTAGCCAATTCATCGGCACTTTTTACTAATTTAGCCTCAAAGCCTACGAATTTAAAAGCATTTACAACGCTTTGTAAATTTCCTGCTCCATAGTCAATGATACAGATATTTGAGCTCATTGAACGCTCTTTTGCCTAACAACGGCAAGATAGACGCTCAGCGCTATCATAAGCATAGCAACGCCGCCTATTAAGTAAATAGCGTTGATGATGTGATCAGGCGCGGTTATGGCGTATTTAAAGACTAGCATAAGCGCCTCTATGGCAAGCGCGATGATGATAGATCCGATAAACCTAACCATTGTCTTATACATGCCCGTATCGTCATTTTGCCCGCCCTTGCCAAGCACCTCTTCTTCAAAGATCGCCTTAACCAGATCAAATATCGCTAAAGCAAGCGTTAAAACGATAGTTGATTCAAACATCTCCTCGACATTTATCAGCATAAAGCTCTTTGATAAAAAGCTCTCCACTCCGTAATAAAACAAAAACGAAGCCACCATAAAAAGCGCAATCGCAAAAGCGGTATAAACAACTTTTAAAAATTTACCGAAATAGCTCTCAACCGCACCGGGACTTGCCAAATTTAGAATTTTTTCAAGCGAAATATCTATGCAGGCTACGAATTTAAGCTCGTTTTTATCATCATATATCGGTGTTGAAGCCGTTACGCAAAGCTCGTTAGTAAGCGTAGAAGGATACGGATCCGTTAGCACGCAACGCTTTTCGCGAACGGCTCTATAATAATAAGCCTTATTACTTCTATCTCCGCCCTTGCCCTCTATGTAGCTTGGGTTTAGGCTGATTGAGTTTTCAAGCTGAATGCCGTTTTCATCAAGCACGTAAAACGCGTCAAATTCCTCTATCTCGTGAGCTATCTTATCAAAGCCTTTGTTTATAGCCTCCAAGCTAACGCCGGGCAGTTTGTTTGGCAAATTTCTGCTAAAAAGATAGCACAAATACGCTCTTGCCTTGTATCTAATGTCCGAAAACCTCTGAATGTCCTTTATAACCAACTCTATCCTTTCGTATTTAGCGCGTGATTAAACTCGGGCACGATCTCTTTTAGCTTGCCCGCTATATCAGCGCAATTTAAAAGCTCTTTTATATCGTTATTTAGCTTAGTTAAATCATAAATTTGAGATTTAGTTACAAAAATCGACTCAAATTTCGTCCTTGCGTCAGCCTCGTTTATCAGCAGCTCCTCATATAACTTCTCGCCCGGTCTAAGCCCTACAAATTCGATACCTAAGTGCTCTTTGTTTGAAAGAAGCAACATCTTTTTAGCAAGATCGACTATCTTAACGGGCTCGCCCATATCAAGCACAAAGAGCTCTCCTCCTTCGGCTATCGAGGCTGCTTGAAGGACAAGCTGGCAGGCTTCTGAAGTAAGCATGAAATATCGAGTTATATCAGGATGAGTAACCTTTAACGGCTGATTTGCCGCGATTAACTCTTTAAATTTCGGTATGACGCTACCGCTACTTCCAAGCACGTTTCCAAACCGCACGCAAACGATCTCGGTTTTATCTGGCGAATTTGAATTTAGAGCGTATAGCTCACAAACTCGCTTCGTTGCGCCCATGATGTTTGTCGGGCGAACGGCTTTATCAGATGAGATGATAACCACTTTTTTAACGCCAAATTCAAGCGATAGATCAACTACGAATTTTGTGCCCAAGATATTGTTTTCAACAGCTGATTTTGGATTTTGTTCGCAAAGAGGCACATGCTTATAGGCTGCCGCGTGGATTACGATTTCCGGTTTAAATTCGCTAAAAACCGGCTTAAGCTCATCAAAATTTGTGATATTTATCATCTTGCTTAGGGTTTTATCGCTGTTTGTCGTCTCGCCTATTTGATAGAGGTTATATTCGCTATGATCAAGCATTATAAGCTTTTTAACGCCAAATTTCAGACACTGCTTGCAAATCTCGCTTCCTATACTTCCGCCCGCACCCGTTACAAGCACAACCTTGCCTTCTAAAAATTCCCTTACGGCTTTCTCGTCTAAATCCTTTGGCTTCCTTGCAAGCAAGTCTTCAATAGAGATATTTTTAATAGGCTCATTTCCAAAAAGAGAGAAAATTTTAATATCGCGAATTCCATACTCGGTAAGCTCGTCAAAGAGCTCTTTTAGCTCTTCTTGAGGCAAGGCAAGGGCGATAATAGCCGTTTTTACGTTGTATTCTTTTATTAAACTTGAAATTTTACTCTTTGGCTGCACCAAAAATCCGTCGCAATAAGTCCCCACAAGCTCGCTTCTGCCGTCAACTACACTGGTAGCGTAAAGATCGGCATATCCTTGCCTAAGTCCTTTTAATACGTGCAACGCCTTTGAAGTAGCGCCTATTACGATACAAGGCTTGCTTGTGTCGTCTTTTTTGGAAAAGTCAAGAAACATCCGCTTTGAAATTCTTAAGCTCCCAACAAGCAAGCAAGATACGATAGCATCGATTAAAACTACGCTTCTTGGGAAAGGATCAAAAAGATCATAAAAGCTAAAAAACAGAGCGAAAAACACCAAAATCGTGCAGATATGCACAAGGAAAATTTTCCTAGCTTCATTAAGTCCGAAAAATCTCCAAGGCACTTTGTAAATTTTAAAAAGCCACATAAAAAACAGCTTAAGCAAGACAACGGTAACCATCGCGATATACAGGCTTGTTTTAAAAAATTCAGGTATCACGCCACTAAATCTAAGCAGATACGCCGCATAAAAACTTCCCACAAATATCGCAATATCAAAGCTTAAGAAAAATATCAGCCTTTTTAGCTTGGTTGCTTTAAACATTATAAATTTTTCCTTACTATCTTTACTACTCGCTCAAATTCATCTTCGCTCATAGCAGTACCACTTGGCAGGCAAATTCCTCTTTCAAACATATCTTCACTAACTGAGTTTATAAAGCTAAGAGCTCCTTTAAACACGGGCTGCATATGCATAGGCTTCCATAGCGGACGGCTCTCTATACCCTCTTTACTAAGAGCTTGTATAACTTTTAAATGAGTGCCCTTTTCTTTAAAAAGAGCGGTCGTTAGCCATCTGTTGCCTCTTGAATTTTCAAGTTCGGGCATGAACTCAAGCTCGCTTAAAGCCTCTTGATAGCGAGCGAAAATTTCTCGCTTTTTAAGCACTCTGCTTTCTAAAACCTCCATTTGAGCCACACCGATAGCGCCCAAAACGTTACTTAAGCGGTAGTTATATCCGTAGTCCTCATGCTCGTAATGCAAAAATGGTTCTCTAGCCTGAGTCGAGTAAAACCTAGCCTTTTTAACCGGCTCATCATCTCCTACAAGCATACCGCCGCCTGAAGTTGTTATGATCTTGTTGCCGTTAAAGCTATAAACTCCAAGCTCGCCAAAACTTCCAAGCGCTTTATCCTTATAAAATCCCCCAAGAGCTTCTGCCGCATCTTCTACTAAAGCAATGTTTTCATTTTTACAAATTTCACAAATTTCATCCATCTTGGCAGCCTGACCATAAAGATGTGTAAGAACTAGGGCTTTTGGCTTTTTAGGCAAATTCAAAATCGCCTTTTTAAGTAGCTCTGGGCTTAAATTCCAGCTCTCATCGCTATCTATAAAAACGGGTGTCGCACCCTGATATAAAATCGGTGAAACCGAAGCCATAAATGTAAAGCTTGAAGCAAGCACGAAATCGCCCTGAGCTACGCCAAGCACCCTAAGCGCCAGATGAAGCCCCGCAGTCGCCGAGCTAAGAGCTAGCGCACTACTTACGCTTGCATACTCCTTGACGCTTGCTTCAAATTTATCCACAAATTCGCCAAGCGGAGCGATGTAATTGCTCTTAAAAACCTCATCTATATACTTTTGCTCGTTTCCACTCATATGTGGCGGACTTAAAAAAACTCGCTTCATAATTAACTGCCTTAATCTAAGTTTTTGCTAATTCTGGCGGGATTTCCATAAGCTAAAACATTATTTGTTATATCCCTTACCACAACGCTTCCTGCGCCTATTACGGAATTCGCACCGATCTTAATGCCCTGAATCACGCAAGAGCCTATACCAACATGCGTAAGATTACCTACCTCTACGCCGCCTGCAAGCGCTACGTTTGGGCTGATGTGCGCAAACTCGCCGATTACGCAATCATGCTCGATAACCGAAGCGCTATTTATGATAGCACCTTGCTTGATCACTGCGCGTGCGTTTATAACGGCATTTGGCATAACAACCACTCCACGACAAATTTTTGCACTCGTGCTTATAACCGCGCTTGGATGAATGAGGCTAACTACGTTAAATCCCGCTTCACAGACTAAATTTTGCAAATTTTTGCGTGCTTTATTATCACCTACTCCTATAATGATGTCGGCTTTTTTTAACTCAGGGCTAAATTTAAGTATATTTACGCCGTTAAATTTTGCATCATCAAGAAATATAACCTTCTCATACCCGCACTCTGCCGCGATATCTGCGATAACCGCAGCATGGCCGCCACATCCGTATATATAAATCTCAGTTGGTTCCATCAAATTTCACCGTCGTAGCCTCTCCGGCTTTGTTTATATCGTTTCTTTTAAGAACTTTTTTTATTGTTAAAAGTGCGATTTTAGCATCTAGCATAAGGCTTAAATTTCGCACATATTCTACGTCGTATCTAAATTTTTGCTCCCAGCTTATGGCGTTTCTGCCGTTAATCTGCGCAAGGCCTGTTATACCGGGGCGCACATCATGTCTTTTAGCTTGCTCTACACTGTAAAGTGGCAGATACTCTATAAGAAGTGGCCTAGGACCGATAAAGCTCATATCGCCTTTTAGCACATTAAAAAGCTGCGGAAGCTCGTCTAGGCTAAAGCTTCTTATCATTTTGCCGAATTTATTAAGCCTTAACTCATCGCTTAAAAGCTCTCCGCTCTCATCTCTTTTATCGCTCATCGTTTTAAACTTATAAATCTTAAAAATTTTAGCATTTAGTCCCGGGCGAGCCTGAGTAAAAATCACATCTTTACTAATCTTAAAATATATAAAAATTCCCGTTGCAAGCATAATGGGAAATGTTAAAGTTATCAAAAAAACTGAGCCCAAAATGTCTAAAAATCTTTTAAAACACGCCCTATACATCTATAAATTTCCTATAAACTTCAATGTATTTTTTAGCTATCTCTTTTTCGTCAAACTCCCTAACCGCCATATCCCTGCCACTTTGCCCGAGCCTTTTAGTTAAACTCTCGTCATCAAGCAAAATTTCTATCTTTTTAGCTAGATCGCCGGAATTTTTAACTTCGCAAAGAAGTCCGTTTACCCCGTCTATGATAGCCTCATTGCACCCGCTAACATCACTTGCCACAACCGCTCTGCTCATACTCATAGCCTCTAATACCGTTCTTGGAAAGCCCTCTTTATAGCTTGGAAGAGCTAAGATATAAGATGATTTTAGAAGCCTAGCCACATCATCTCTTGCTCCAAGATACTTTACGCTTCCGCCCTTTAAGAACTCTAAATTTGCAGTGCTTTTGTTGCCGTCAAAGCCCTCTCCGACAAAGACGAACAAAGCATCCTTTCTGTCTTTTAAAATTTCAGCCGCTTCGTAAAATTCGCGCACGCCTTTATGCCACATGGCTCTAGCTATCATCAAAACTACTTTTTTGCCGCCAAAATCAATGCTTTGATACAAATTTTCATCAAATTTTGCCGTATCGACTCCGACACTTTTTATCTTTATAACCTTATCTTTATCTATCAAATTTTGGCTTAAAAAATATCTCGGATCGGCTTCATTTACGAAGATACAAGCATCGCTTAGCTTAAGAGCTTTTTTATAAAGCAACTCGATACTTTTTCTAAAAAGTCTTGTCTTTATGTCATCGTCTATGTAAAAGCTTCCAAGTCCTTCGACAAGATTTATTACTCGCTTTATGCCCGCTTTTTTAGCTGCAAACGTTCCAAATACGTTTGATTTGTGAGCTGAAGTTTGAAGGAGGTCTAAATTTAAAGAACGAAGAATTTCACTTAATTTTTCAGTGTTTTTAAATACTACAAACGGGTTTAGGCTGGCTCTATCAAGCTCGTAATAAACGCAGTTAAACTCGCTTTCAAGGCGAGTTGAGAATTCACCCTTAGGACAGATCGCAAAAACCTCATGTCCTAAATTTTGTAAAGCCCTCATGATAGGCGAGCGGAAGAAGTAAATGCTCATATCGGCGTGAGACAAAAAGCCTATTCTAGCCATAAAAAGCAACTTTATTTAAAATTCTCGCCGATATTCGCGCAAAGTGGTTCGCAAAGTCGCAAAGATAATTTGTATCTTTGCTTTGTTTGCTCATATCAGCTTGAGATAAAAAGCCTATTTTAGCCATGACTCATAGCTTTCTTTAAGATAAAACAGCCCGCAAGATAGCTCAAGCAAAATCTACTAAAATGCCTAAATTTCATCATCAAATTTCACTTTTTAAATTTTAGATACGATACATCAACTACTTTAACAGTTTATAAATTTTTACCGCTCCGTTTAAAAGCACAGGCTCAAACAACTCTTTATCGTAATTTTCAAAGACAAAAAGCTGCACGTAGGTCGAGTCTAAACTCTGCTTGTCAAGCACTAAAAATCGCCCGTAATCTTTCATATAAACTACATAAATTTTACCGTCTTTATCACGCTCAAATTTCTTTACTACAAGCTCTTCTTTTTCGTTATAGCTTGTTTCATAGTATGTGTTCATAGGTATCTTTTCGCCCACAAAGCTAAGCGTAGTAGCGTCATTTGATATGCTAAAGCCGTTACCGATATCTATCCTGTCTTTACTCAGCGAATAAGGTCTTCCTATATGAAAGAGTAGGTCTTCATACTTCTTGCCGCTACTTAGATCAAGACGTGAAAACTGAAGCGCCACCGGAAATATATGTATCATAGCATCGGGAAGATAATAATATATATCTCGCGTCTTGTTTGGTAGCTTAAATTCCTTATCGTTTAATGAGTTTAAAAATAAATTCACATCGGTAAAATTATATTCTTTCATCATTTGAGCTAAATTTGAGCCGAATTTCTCGCTAAATTTTCGCTCCGTGTACTCAACCTCAAGACGAGCCATATTTGCAGAAGCCCTCTGAGGCTCTCCAAGAGCGAAACTAACGGCGAAGTTATCCCTTCCAAGATGCTTACCGCCGTCAATTAGCGTCTTGGTATCGGCATAATAACGAATCGGATATCCATAGTCCCACCAAGCAAGCGTATAATCCTCTCTGCCTGCGATTTGTCCCAGCTTGCTTACGCTTTCAACCTCTTTTTGAACAAAAACGGTTGAGACCTTGTATCCGTATATGTGCCAAACACATGGTGCAAGCGCAACCAGTGTAATGCTGATTAAAGCAAGCCTACTTAAAATTCTATTTGATTTTACGGAGTTTATGATTAGGTAACTAATGCCGCAAGCAAACGCAAAAACAAGCGCAAAGATAAGATAAGAGCCGATCTTAACCTCGCTTGCAGGCATAACAAGGGCTAAATTTTGCCCAAATACCGGCAAACTTTCATTGATAGCGCCGTAAAATCTATCAAAATAAAGGCACAAAGTAGCGATAAAAACAGCCAAAGCGGCGATACAAAATTTCTTAAAATGCTTGCCGTCTTTTAAAGAATTTATACTCAAATTTAAGATATACCCAAATCCAAGCGCCATAACAGGAACGGCATAAACAGTAAATCTAAGACCTCCTTTAACCGCTAAAAATCCTAGCAAAAGCATAGGCGCAGCAAGCAAAAACGAACGGAATTTAAAAGCCATAAGCACGGTACCGATAAAAGCTACGATAAATGTAATCACATGCCCGCTGATACGCTGCGCAAAGGTGTCAAAAGGCACTATACTTGACTCTCTTATGGTTTGATTTACGTTGTAGTAATGAAATGTAAGCCCCGTGCTTTCGGCCACATCTCTAAAGATATAAAATTTAAGCTGAAAAATGATAGGCTTAAGCCCGCCGCAAGCCGCAAATAGGGCAACCGCACAAGCCGCTAGGATAGCGATTGTCTTTTTATTCCAAATTTCAGGCTTAAAATAAATCGCCGCATAAAGTGCGATAATAATGCTAAATTTAGGCACGTAATCGATATTTGTAAGTGCTATAATCATAAAAATAAGCGCTTCGTAATTTAGCTTATTTGTCCGATCAAATATCAAAGTATAGATCAAAAACAGACCTATCATCGCCGAATTTAACGAAAAAGAGCTGGGGTACCACCAGTTATAAATCAAAATAAAAACAGGGATATATATGAGGTTTGATCGCTGCTTGCTCTCAACTAGACGCACCATCGACCAAAGCACAAACACCGCAAGCACGATAACAAGCATATCCGTATCATAATACCCTGCCATAGTTCGGTTGTAGTAGCTATTTGCGATACTTGCAAGAAGTGCCGCTACAAAGCCGACCTTTAGCATGCCGTATTCGCGCGCTATCAAGATCACGGGAACAACGATAAGCGAGCTAAAAAACACACTCATATAAAGGATTATCGTCTCAAATTTAAACGGCAAAAAGCTAGCCAGCACATAAGTAAGCGATGATAGCGAGCGTCCGTAGTAGCTAAGGTCATTAGGCTGATGAAATCCGGCCATCATATCCCTTGCACCTTCGGCAAAAGCATAGCCGTCGTTAGTGCTTATCATAAGCTGATCGTTCCAAAAAAACGGCTCATAGGCACTTGCCCAATACACCCAATACATCCTGCAAAATACGCTAAAAGCAAATGCGACCGCGATCAGGAAAAACGTCTGCTTTGAAAACTGAATATTTTTAAAACCGTCTATAAATTTATTGCCCATCAATACCCTCTAAGTGCTCTATAAGCTGCTTAGCTATAGCAGTCTTGTCAAAATTTTTAATGCGATTATACGCTTTTTTTTCATAAGTTTTTCTCAAATTTTCATCATCTAAAGCTTTTTTCATCGCTTTTTGCATGGCTTTTTCATCATCCACACCTACCAAAACACCAAATTCATCATCGCCCAAAAGCTCTCTAGCGCCGCTTTTATGATCGGTTGAGATGATAAATTTCTCACACGCCAAAGCTTCAAGAAGCACGTTTGAAAATCCTTCAAAACGTGAAGCGCAAAGGAAGCATTGCGAATTTTTGATAAATCTAAACGGATTTTTGCTTACTCCAAGAAGCTTTACGCGATCTTGCAAGCCAAGCTCGTTTATAAGGCTTTCAAGCTCGGTTTTTAAATTTCCTTTGCCTAAAATTCCAAGTGTCGCTCGTTCGTCGTTTAAATTTGCAATTATTCTTATTAGCATAGCTTGGTTTTTACCGCTATCAAGCCTGCCGATATTTAAGAAAAACGGCTTAAAATCGCTATCAAAAGGCTCATTTGCAAGCTTTTTAATAAGGTCTAAATCAAGTGCATTGTATAGCACCCTTGTCTTTTTTGCATCGCAGCCAAAATTCTCTATAAGATCTTGCGCATTTCCCTGTGCATTTGCAAGGATTAAATCGGCTTTGTTGTAAAGTGCCTTTAGCAAAATTTTATTGGCAAATCCGCTAATTCCGCTACCATAAATAACCGAAGGAGAGCTTCGCTCGCTTATAACCATCCTGCCTTTAAGCCCCAAAACTCTAGCCATCAAAGCGATATAACAGGGGCGGTTCATCAGCACGAAGTGAGTATCTATCCTTAAATTTTCGCAAAGTTTTTTGTATTTAAAGGCTAGCTGCGGCAAAGCGAAAAATAGCCTAAAAAGCTTTAAAATTCCACCCTCATAAGGATCTGAGCGCTCTATGAAGTGGATTTTTACTTCACTTGGTATATCATAGGCTATAACTTCACTCATTAAGATTAGATGAATTTCATAGCTCTTTACAAGCTCGGGCAATAAATTTGAGACAACTCGCTCGGCTCCTCCCGAACCCATCGAATAAAGAAAAATCGCAAGCTTTTTCATTGTTTTAACACGTCATTAACGATTTTAAGCCAACTTCGGCGAAAATTTTCAAGCTTAAATTCGTCCTTTCTAGCTCTTGCGTTTATGATAAATTCTTGCGCCTTCTTCTCGTCATTTATCAAAATTTCAAGCTTTTTAGCAAATTCCGTCTCGTCGTTTAACCCGCATAAAAATCCGTCAAACCCGTCTTTAATAAGCTCGCTTGGACCGCATATACAATCAACCGAAATTCTCGCACAATCAAAAAATATAGCTTCTATTAAGATATTTGAAAGCCCCTCGCTAAGGCTTGTAAGAGCTACTATCTTGGCTCTTTGGTAGAAATTTTCTATATCCTTAACCGCGCCTGCAAACTCTATGCTAACGCTTTTTTCATCGGCTAAATTTTGATATTTTTGTATATTTCCTGCTCCGCAAACTACTATTTTATAGCCGTTTCGCCTGCTAGGCGGTATTAAAGCAAACGCGTTTATAAGAAATTCAAGACGCTTGTTTGAACTTAAATTTGAAGGAAAAAGGATGATATTTTCTTTTGTTATCTTTTTGCCCCCGTCGCTTGTCATAAAAAACGGATTTTTGATGATGGCTGAGTGTTTAAGAGCGTAAAAATCATAATCGAATTTCGTTAGAAACGTTATAAAATCAGCCTTTTTATAAGCTAAATTTACAAGGGTTTTGCTTAGTAAATTTTTGTGATTCGTATGATTTCCATGCTCTGAAATGATGAGCTTTGAATTTGCTTTGGCAAACGCCAAAGGATAGGCTCCAAAGCCCGCAAAGCTGATAATTAGATCGAATTTATTTTTTGCAAAAAATTTCTTAAACTCTAAAAACGAATTGCGCAAAAAACCGCTCGTTTCAAGGTTTAAATTTGTCATTTCAACATCGTCAAAAAATCCCTCTTGATCACTTTTAAGTACGCTTAATACGCTTACTTCAAAACCTTCATCAACAAGTGCGTCATAGACCGCACGCGCTACTTTTATGCTGCCTCCAAGCATATTTATATAAATCACCAAACAAATTCTAGTGCCTTTCAAGCAGAGCCCTTCAGCCAAAGTCTAAATTTACTAAGCGATATAATCAAAGAGCGAGGAAATGGGCTTAAAGCAAGCATCACAAGCGCTTCTTTAGTCGGTTTTGCGCGAATACTTTTAAATATAAATTGATACATTTTTTTATACTCACCGCCCATCTTTGCATAGTAAGCAGCGGTTTTATACAAGATAGCTATGCGATTAGGATCTGTTTGAGGGGCTTTTTTTATAAGCAAATCAGCCATAAGAGCGTAGCCTTTCATAATACTAAGCGGTCGCTTAAGTGCGTTTGTCGTAACACTATCATCTCTTTGAAACCTGTAAATTCTAACGGCTTCATGAAGATAATATGCAGGAAAATCAAAAAGATATATCCAAAGTGTATTTTCACTACCGTATAGACCCTTTTCAAAGCGTCTATCGCCGATGGCTTCGCGTCTAAACATAACTAAAAATTCGCCTCTTATCTTGCCGTCATAATAGTCTTGCTTATTTATCTCTTGGCTTTTTTCAAGCCCAAAGCCTGAAAATTTCTCTGTTTTTTCGCCGTTAATCTCATAATAGCAATTCGCCCAAACGCTATGATAGCCCAAATTTAGCACGCTTACCATCTTGGATATCGCGCCTTCAAGCAACAAATCATCATCATCAAGTATCACGAAAGCATCGCCAGTTGATTTGTCAAAACCGTTGTTTTTATTGCCGTTTGGTCCGCGCTCGTAAGTTTGATTTGTGAAGTATTTTACGCACTCGAATTTAGCCTCATACTCTTTAGCAAGCTCGCTTGTGCCGTCATTTGAGTTATCATCGGTAATCACTATCTCTTTATTTTCATAACCTTGTGCTAAAGCGCTTTTTAGGGCTAACTCAAATAAATTTTTACGATTATAAGTGGGTATGATTATGCTAACTTTTAAATTTTTGTTCATAAATCTCCGTCTCAAAATATAACTGAGTATATCAAATTTTAATTAATATAAATTTTTTATATTTTAACGGAGTCGCCTATAAATTCCATCCATTTTTTGTAAATTTGCTCTATCTTAAAGCTATCGGCTTTAAGGTTTGCATTTTTTACGAATTTTTCTCTTAACGCATCGTCATTTACAAGAATTTCTATCTTTTCGCTAAGCGCTTTAGTGTCATCAATCGGAACCAAAAAGCCATCCACGCCATCTTCTATAAGCTCACTAGCTCCTGTTGTTGCGGTTGCAATTCTAGCGCAGTCAAAAAATATGCTTTCTATCAAAACATTAGGAAGCCCTTCCGTTTTAGAGCTTGAAACAATGATCTTAGAACGCTCGTAAAGCGAAGCTATATCTTCGGTTTGACCGACAAATTCGACATCTATATGTAGATCGTGAGCTATAAGATCAAGGCGCTGTTTTTCATCGCCCGATCCGGCTATAACGATTCGGTAATCCTTTAAAATTTCTTTATCTATTAAACTAATTGATTTTAAAAAGACGTCACAGCCCTTAAGAGCCACTAACCTACCTACAAAAAGTATTATATTTTCTTTAGGCAAACCCTTTTTACTGGCTTCAAACATAGGGTTATACATAACTGTTTTATTTTTTACGAATTTATAGTAGTCAAAATCGCTCTTAGTAAGCACCGTAAGGCCTGTTGCATAAGGATAAAGAAGGCGTCTTAACCACACCCAAAGCTTAGGTTTAAGAAAGCTTGAACTTGAATGCTCGCTTATAAAAAGCGGCTTGTTTATAAAGATATTCGATAGTATTACATTTATATTCGTGCTATCCATAAAAGATATCACAAGATCGAAATTTCCATCTTTAATGAGTTTTCTTTGGTAAAAAAACTTCTTAATCCGCCTAACAAAATTGGTAAAAAATCCCTTCTTAAGCATAGGATAAGGAAGATCTATAAGCTTAACTCGCTTGTCGATATCGTAAAAAGAAGGTTTTGAGTCAAATTTAAGCAAGGTAACATCATGAAAATTTGCAAAATATCCGGACAATATCGCCATAACCCGCTCGGCACCGCCCGCTTGCATAGTCGATATCACAAACAAAACTCTCATTATTTATCTCCAAAATTTATTTATAACCTTGCAAAAAACAATTAAAATTCATAAAAAAGAAATTGGCATTTTATAAATTTCATCCTTTATAACTGCTTACTTTTTCTTTTTAAAAATTCGCTCATAGCCTTTAAATTTGGCTTCAAAACGAGTCGATAAAATGTATTTTACCGAATTAAAGTAAGCTTTTAAATTTTGTCTTTCATAGCCCCTTATATCTCTTGCCTCTTGGATAGCCGAACTACTTAGATCAACAGGATGAGCAAAAATATCGCTAAAATACATCTTAAGTCCGTTTTTCTTAAGCAGATAGTTCCAAAAATCAGTCGTGCAAATAGCCTCGTTGTGCGTTTGAAGCAACGCTTTAGCACTTGATTTTGTAACTATATAAGCCGCCGCCCTATAAATACTTGAGCGCGAATGCTTTGAAACTTCATAAAGCTCGGCATTAAGCCTTTTGCCAAATGCGCTAAATCTTCCGTCAAGTCCGTCCTGACAACCGCATATCAAAATCGAATTTTCACATATATTTTGAGCAAGTTCAAAGGATTTTTTAATACCCTCATCATCTCCCATAACATCATCTTCAAGGATAAGAGCAAATTTTGACTCGCTTTTTAAAAACTCCTCATAAGCCTTCATGTGAGAAAGCGTACACCCTATCTCAGTCGGGCTTAAAAGCTTGCCGTAAGCTTTAAATGAGGCAACTGCATATTTAAAATACTCCATTGCGTTCATGATCCTACCGTCAACAGCCTCGATAAGCGTAAATTTATCATAGTTTTTAAACCGCTCTTTTAACTTTTGTCTGCGAGATTCATCGCTTTTTAAGGAGATTAGAAAAATTTGATTATCCACTTTAAAGCCTTTTAAATTTACTCTTTATTTTATTCAACAAAGCCGTCCGCTCATCTTTGCTAAAAATTAAAAATAGATTAATCCCGTATCCTGCAAATAAAAATATCAGCGAAAAACAGATAAATCTCGTCCAATTTGTAATCTCAACAAATTTAGCAGCCCCGCCAAAAACCGCGCAAGTCAGTGCAAACATGGCTAAATTTCTAAAAAACAGCGGATAAAAAGCACTCAATCTTATACGCAAATTTAATGCAGCGTTTATAAGATCAAAGCAAACTATGCGAATAGAGTAAAATATCGCTCCGACAACGACAACTCCGTAAATTCCATAGTCGCTAAATTTCAAAATCCAAATTTGAGCGGCGATAGTGCTCACTCCCAAAATAGTATTTGCTATCGCGGGTCGGCGCAGTTTATTTGTCGCGCTATCTATGTTAAACAGCGCAAACACATAGCCTATAAGCAAGATCGGAACAAGAGTTATGATAGAAAGATTATAGATCAAATTTATCTCATCACTCGTTTTAAACGGCAGCCAAAGAGTGTAAAATTCCAGCCCGAAAACCACAAAAATAGCTACAGGAACGCTCATGATAAAAGCAACTACCTTCATGGCAAATTTCGCTTCAGCTATTAGTGCGCGCAGGTTTTTTTGAGAGTAAAGTTGCACGAATTTAGGCGCAAAGATCGTACTAAGCTGAGCCACAAAGCTTTCAAGTATGATAGGAGCGGCCTTTGCTACGGCTAAAATTCCCGTCAAATTCGCGTTTAAAAAGATATTGCAGATAAATAGATCCATTCCCGTTAAAAGTATGCGGTTTAAGGCGTTAAAACTATTCCAAATTCCCGAGCTTGCAAGCTCTTTTATCATCGAAAAATTAAAATTTGAAAGAGTAAATTTAAGCTCGGGAGTAATTTTTGAAGAGATAAAAACGGTGCTAAAAAACACAAAAACCGAAGATGCAAGCGCAGAAATTGCGATATAGGCTATCATCGGCTTAAAAAAGTAAAAAAGAGCCACGATAAGAGCGGCTAAAATCACCATGGAAATAGCGTTTCGAACGGATATCAGATAAAGCTTATTTCGCACGAAGGCGCATACGGAGATTACGCCGTTAAAAAGCCCTACGCAAAAATTTATAAAATAAAATATAAAAGTAAGTCGCACGTCATACGTAAGATATTCGGGTACGTTTAAAACGCGGCTTAAATTTAGGATAAAAACTGCCGAAATAGCGGCTATAGCAAATGAAAATATTATATTTACGGCTAGAACCGAGGAGTAATAGTCATTTGCCTTTTTTATATCGCCTCTGTGCCACTCATACGCGACAAATCGTCCGCTTACGGAATTTATAGCAACCGTAACGACCGAAGCGTATGCGACGATAGCGTTAGCAAGCCCGACAAAGCCGTAGGCCTCGTTTCCAAGGCTTTTTAGTATATAAGGGGTTAGAAAAAAATTTATCCCCAGATATACGATAAAAACGACAACCGAGCTGATTAAATTTATAAACAAATTCTAAAGTCTCGCATCGGCTTTTGGATAGATATTTTTGATATCATAAACTAGCGTATCGCTTAAATTTAGTCCTTTAAATTTATCGTGAGCTACCGCTATAACTACGCAGTCATAGTTGCTTGCATCATAATTTTCAAGCGGATTTAAGCCATACTCTTTTTGCACTTCTTGAGCATCCGCCCAAGGATCATACACGTCAACTCCGCAACCAAAATCCTTAAGCTCATCTATAACGTCTATAACGCGAGAATTTCTTATATCGGGGCAATTTTCCTTAAAGGTAAGTCCAAGCACAAGTACTTTAGCGTCGCTTATCTTAACGCCGTTTTTTATCATCAGCTTTATAACTTCACCAGCTACGTATCTGCCCATATTATCGTTTATTCTGCGTCCTGCAAGGATAATTTCAGGGTGAAAGCCAAGCTCTTGAGCTTTGTGGGTAAGATAGTAAGGATCCACGCCGATACAGTGACCTCCCACTAGACCCGGGCGAAAATTTAAGAAATTCCACTTCGTGCCCGCAGCTTCTAAAACCGCGTTTGTATCGATATTCATCTTATTAAATATCATTGCAAGCTCGTTAATAAAAGCTATATTTATATCGCGCTGAGTATTTTCTATAACCTTTGCGGCTTCTGCTACCTTAATGCTTGGGGCTTTATGAGTGCCTGCGGTAATTACGCTTGCGTAAATTTGATCGATCTTACCTGCTATCTGCGGTGTTGAGCCTGAGGTGATTTTTTTTATTTTAGTTACGGTGTGCTCTTTATCGCCCGGATTTATACGCTCAGGAGAGTATCCGCAGTAAAAGTCCTCATTAAATTTAAGCCCCGAACTTTCTAAAATAGGCACGCAAATTTCTTCCGTAACGCCCGGATAAACTGTGCTTTCATATACTACTATATCGCCTTTTTTAAGCACTTTCGCCACACTTTGGCTAGCTTTTATGACAGGCGTCAAGTCGGGGCGTTTGTTTTTATCTATAGGCGTGGGGACGGTAACGATAAAAAGCCTACAATCTTTTATGTCATCCAAATCGGTGCTAAATTTCATCCCGTTTTCTATCGCTTTTCGCATCTGATGGCTATCAAGCTCAAGTGTGCGATCAAATCCATCCTTAAGCTCTTGTATGCGAGATTTATTAATATCAAAACCTACTACATTATATTTCTCGCTAAAGGCTGCCGCTAGCGGTAGTCCGACATATCCTAGACCGATTACTGCTATTTTCATCTTATCTTGCTACCTCTGCGCGTTTTTCATCTATCTTTTGATAAATTTTATACTTTACTATGACATCTTTAGGCGCTTTAATGACAATCGGCGTATAACTATCATAATCAAACATCTTTGTAAAAGAGTAATGAACAAACTTTTTACTCTTTTTGCCGTCAGGACACAACATCATAGTTGAGGCAAGCTCAGCTTTGGCGTCAAATTCATAAAGCGCAATAGGCTCTTTTGAAGGCTTTTCTTTGAGCTTTCCGCCTCCTAAAAAGTGATTGTTGCAATCAACTTTAAGCTCTTTACCGAAGATCACTTCAATCTTATAATCTCTTTCACTTTCAAGCTTTTTAAGCTCTATTTTATTATCTACTAATTGGCTGCTAGCAAAAATAACCACTGGCAAGGCTAGTAAAAATGTGAATTTCTTCATGATTTTACTCCTATTTGAAAATATTTAAATCCAAGATCTTTTAAAATTTTAGCATTGTACTGATTTCTTCCGTCAAAAATCACAGGATTTTTCATGCGATTTTTCATCTCATGAAAATCAGGCGATCTAAACTCGCTCCACTCCGTTAAAAGCACCATACAGTCGCTCTCATCAAGTGCGTCATATTTACTTTTTACATATTTTACGGTTGAATTTGGAAGATATTTTTTAGCCTCGTTTATCGCTTTTGGATCATACGCTATGATATCCATCCCCTCTTTTTCAAGCAAATTTATAAGAGTAAGTGAGCTAGCCTCTCTCATATCATCGGTATTTGGCTTAAAAGCAAGTCCCCAAAGAGCTATTTTTTTGCCTTTTAAATCGCCTCCGAAAAACTTATAAATTTTATCAAATAAAACTCGTTTTTGAGCCTTATTTCTGGCTTCGACAGCATTCAAAAGCTCAGGCTCAAATCCGTTTTGTCTAGCCGTATAGATAAGAGCCTCTACATCCTTTGGAAAGCAGCTTCCGCCGTATCCACATCCCGGGTATATGAAGCTATAACCGATTCTAGAGTCGCTTCCTATGCCTTTACGCACCAAATTTACATCAGCTCCCACTCTTTCGCAGATATTTGCTATCTCGTTTATAAAGCTAATTTTGGTAGCAAGCATAGAATTTGCAGCGTATTTAGTCATTTCAGCCGACTTTACGTCCATAGCGATAAACCTATCGTGATTTTTCATAAAAGGCGCATAAAGCTCTCTCATAACCTCTTCACCCCAACTGCTGCTAGAGCCTACCACAACGCGATCAGGCTTTAAAAAATCCTCAATCGCAGCTCCCTCTTTTAAAAACTCAGGATTGCTAACGACTTCAAATTTTATATCCAAATTTCTATTTTTAAGCTCGTTTGCGATAATCTTGCTCACTTTTTCGCCTGTTCCTACAGGCACGGTTGATTTATCAACTATGATCATAGGATGAATCATGTGTTCGCCTATGTTTTTTGCAACCTGAAGGACGTATTTCAAATCAGCCTGTCCGTCAGCTCCCATAGGTGTTCCGACCGCTATAAAAAGCACGCTTGCATGAGCTAAAGCCTCTTTTATATCGGTGCTGAATTTAAGAGTTTCGTTTTCAAAGCACTCCTTAACCATCTCGGCAAGTCCAGGCTCATAGATAGGCACTACGCCTTGTTTAAGTGCGTTTATCTTAGCTTCATCGACATCTACGCATATCACGCTATTTCCCATTTTAGCTAGACATGCCCCGCTTACAAGCCCCACATAACCTGTTCCTATAACTGCTATTTTCATATTTTCCTTTCCCATTCAAGAGCTGTTTTAACGATAAGTGCTAGATCATCGCGCTTTGGCTTCCAACCGGTTAAATTTCTAATCTTTTGTGATTTGGCTATAAGCACGGCGGGATCTCCTTCTCTGCGAGGAGCATCTATTACCTTAAAATCAACTCCGCTAACTTCTTTAACCGTTTTTATCACGTCTCTTACGCTAAATCCTCTACCATATCCTACGTTAAATACTTCGCTAGAGCCGTTTTCAAGGTATTTAAGCGCAGACAGATGCGCATCTGCAAGATCGCTTACGTGTATATAATCTCTTATGCAAGTGCCGTCATCCGTATCGTAATCACTTCCAAATACACTCATTTGATCTCGCTTACCAAGCGCCGTTTGAGTGGCTATCTTTATAAGATGAGTGGCGTTTGGATAGTTTTGCCCGATAAGCCCTTCTTCATCGGCTCCCGCTACGTTAAAATATCTTAAAATAGCAAATTTAAAGCTCTTATTTGCCGCTGCATAATCTTTTATAATCATCTCGCTCATTAGCTTGCTTCTGCCGTATGGATTTATCGACTCGGGCGATGTTAGCTCGTCAACCTCTCTTATATCGGGCTCACCGTAAACGGCAGCCGTTGAAGAGAAGATAAATTTATTTACGTTAAATTTCTTGCAGTAAATTAAAATTTTAGCTACATTTGCGGTGTTATTTAGATAGTATTTAAGCGGATCTTGTGTGCTTTCAAACACCTCTATAAATGCCGCAAAATGAATAATGGCATCAAATTTTCCTTCAGCAAAAATTTGAGTTAAATCATCTTCCAAATTTGCATTTACAAACTCGAATTTATCAAGCTTTTTAAGTACTTCAATCGCCTTTAATGATCCTTTACAGAGGTTGTCTATGACGGTTATATTGTGCCCACCCTCTTTTAAAAGCGCCTTTAAAACATGAGAGCCTATGTAACCGGCTCCTCCTGTTATTAAAATATTCATCAAAAACCTTTGGCATAAATTTTGCTAATTTTATCAAATGTCTTATTAATAAAGAGTAATAAAATATTTGGTATTTTTAATGATATTTAAACTCTATTTAATTAGTAACTTATTTGTTACAGAAGCGTTTTTACTAGAGTATTTATTATTATATTTAACTTTTTTTTATCAAGAATTGACATAAATCAATTAATTTTTCATTTAAAGACTGTATCATTGCTCAATATTATTTTATCCATAAGGAGGTTTTTTGAAAGTCATACAAAAGGCTAAAAAGCAACCTTATTTCTTGGCTACACTCATCCTTGTGCTTAGCATAGGTGTTGTTTTAGGTCATGGGCTTTATACCTTCGTATATGCAAAAGGATTTTCATATATGAGCGATGATCCATTGGCTTGCAAAAACTGCCATGTTATGAATCAGGTGTTTGAAAGCTGGGAAAGAGGCGGTCATCAGCACGTTGCAACCTGTAACGATTGTCATGTCCCTCATGACTTTATAGGCAAATGGATGATGAAAGCTGAGAGCGGCTTTGGGCACAGCTACGCTTTTACAGCTAAAGATAACCCTGTACCTTTTACGGCTAACGCAAAGAGCAAAAGGGTCATCCAAAACAACTGCATAGAGTGTCATGGAGAGTATGCCGCAGCCTCGGTAAATGCTAAAGCTCACGGCGGCGATGCAAATATCCAAAACGAATCATTAAGCTGCGTATCTTGCCACAGGCAAGTAGGTCATGCTCATAATTACTAATACAACATCAAGGAGTTAAAATGAAAAACAAGCTATTTTTTAGCATAATTTTTATTATAGCTGTTATCGGAGGTGCGGCAATGTTTGCACTATTTAGCGATATCAGTGAGAAAAAGGCGCAAGAGAGGCATTATCCTCTAATGCTTAACAAAGTTAGCGACTTAAACCCTGATATCAGAGAGTGGGGCAAAAATTTCCCGACTCAATACGATGACACGGTAGCTATGAAAGATATTTTCTTTGAAACGCCTTTTGCCGGTTCGCTTCCATACAGCAAGCTTATGAGATGGCCTGCAGCTACGGTTTTCTGGCAAGGATATGCATTTGCGGTAGATTATAACAGACCTAGACTTCATTTTTATTCTCAAATTGATCAAATCGAAACTATGAGAAATAATAAAGAGTATCTAAACGCTCACGGCCTTCCTGCATTTAACGGACAACCGGGATTTTGTGTAAACTGCCACACCGGACACTTAACTGCAATCATGAACGATCCTGATTACGATAAAATTTTACAAGCTAATCCTACCGAATCAAGCAAGCTTGAAATGGGCTTTTTTGAAGTAGATAAAGAAAACGGAGAAAAAAGAAAGCTAGCTTGGACGAAGATGAACTCTATTCCATATTTTGACGTTATGAAAATGGTTGAAGAAAAACACGGTAAAGACCCTTACGGCGGCTCGCACCTTGGTTCAAGCTGTGCTGACTGCCACAACCCTGACGATATGAGCTTAAGAGTTACAAGACCGGGCTTTGTTAATGCAATGGTTAAGCGTGGCTATGAGGCCGATTTAAAACAAGGAATTAAGGCCACAAGAGCCGAAATGAGAGATTATGTCTGTATGCAATGCCACGTTGAATACTACCCTGGATTAAACGCGGATCTAGTTTTCCCATGGTCAAAATGGCCTAAAGACGAACCTTTTAAAATAGAGATGTTTGACGAATATTTTGACGAAGTGCATGATAAAGGTCTATTCCAAGCCGATTATAGGCACAAACAAACAGACGCTAAGATGATCAAGATGCAACACCCTGAAGCAGAGCTACACTCAACCAGCGTTCACTCTAGAAGCGGTGTAACATGCGTTGATTGCCATATGCCTTATAAAAGAGTTGGAGCTACGAAAGTTACAAACCATACAATTCAAACTCCGTTTGCAGACATAACGGCTAGTTGCAAAACTTGCCACATGCAAAGCGAGGACGAGCTAAGAGATAGAATTATGTTTATACAAAATCGCCACGCTCACGAGCTTAGAAATTGTGAAAACGATCTATTATCTCTAATCGAAGATCTAAAAACCGCAAGAGCGGAGCTAGCTAAACATAAAGATTTTGCGGGACTTAATGCCGATGAGCAGAAAAAGGCTATAAGCGAAGTGCTAAAAGAGCCGTTATGGATGCAAAGAAAAGCTCACATCAGATGGGACTTTGCGTTTAGTGAAAACAGCTATGGATTCCACGGACCACAAGAAGCTGCAAGAATCACAGGTCAATGCCAATCGGTAGCAAGAGAGGGTCAGCTACACCTAGCTAACGCCTTATCTAAATACGGTATAACAATAGCTCTAACACAACAAGCTACTATACCTGAGCCACCTGCCAAGATTGAGCTTCACCATGGTCTAGTCGGCACTCCTCCGTCAGACAGACTAAAGAAACTTGACGAAGATGTTAAAAATCTAAACTTTAAATAAGAAGTTTTAATCGCCCTATCCGAACTATTCGGGTAGGGTTATTTTACTCAAATTAACTTTTCAATCAACTTGTTATAATCACTAATTACTCTAAAATCACAAAAATGAACCCGCCTAGATAACTCTATAAAATTTTTCATTCAATATTTCATCATAATTTTTATCAAAGCTTCAAACGTAAAGAAGATTAGACAAGATAGAAGCAGTCAGCCCAAAACCGCTCTAAGTATAGGGCAAGCATCAAGCGTATTTTACGCCAATATGGAAAACAACGCTCACGGCAAGCACTTTAACCTGCTACATCTATTTAAGCTATCCAAACTCTTTAAATGTGATATTTGCGATTTTTAAAGGATACCGAAACGGAAAAATAAAAAAACATAGATGAAATTTGATACTAACCAATATTTATAAAGCTTTAACTCATCTGGAAGCTACAAAACCCGAAAATAAATATAAATCGCAACTTTTAAATTTAAACCACAAAAATTATAAAATTTAATGCAAATCCTCGTGTTTAAAGCAAGTCAAACAACCTTTTAATCCCTTCTTGCCCTTACAAAAACAGGAAATCTAGGAAGTCCATTTGCGGTTAAATTTTGAAATTTGTATGTTATCACTTCGCCGATTTTTGGTGGATTTATGCGCTCCTCATCGCTAAAACCTGAGCCTATCTTAAAACGCTTTTTATCGCTCGTTTCGCAAGTTACGGAGCCTAATTTGCCTTTAAATTTGCCACTGCCTTCATTAAGCGAAACGACCTTGCACTCTGCGTCTTTAAATTTTTTATATTTCATATCGTTTTTACTTCTGCCGTGATAATAGGCTAAATTTGGCTTGCGAACCACCACGCCTTCGCCGCCAAGTGCAATTATATCATCTAAAATTTCTTCAAGATGAGCATTATTTCTTAATTTTATCTGCTTGATTATCTTTATTTTTTCGCAGCTAAGCTCATTTTTCAGTAGAAAATTTTCAAGCTTTTCAAGGCGTTTAAGCAATCCTTTTTCATCGCTTGGAACGTCAAAAATATAAAATTTTATCTCTTGCCAAGCCTTTTCATCGGGATTTTTATCCATCACTATCGACTGGATTTTTTCAAACTCGCCTCGCTTTGTATAAAGTTCGCCGTCAAGCGCAAAAGGCGGAAAATACAAAGTGAAATTTTTAGGAGCGTTTATCTTTTTACCGCTTCTTGAGAGTAAATTTTCTCCGTCCCAATAAGCTCTAACACCGTCAAGCTTTTCGCTTACTAGATACCCGCTTACGTCTCTTTGATCAAATTCGCTAAGTTTTAAAAGCTCAAATTTTGTGTTTTTACCTGCTTGCTCGCTAGCCAAAGAAGGCAGAACAAGAGCAGCAAAAAACAGCAAAACAAGAGTAAAAATTCTCAAATTTTAACTCCGTAAAATTCCACATACCACTCTATAAATTTCGCCACGCCATCATTTACGCTTGTGCTTGGCTTATAATCAAAGTCGTTGATAAGCCCGCTCACATCGGCATATGTAGCAGGCACGTCACCGGCTTGTATAGGCATGAAATTTTTCTTTATCTCGCGCCCGATTTTTATCTCGATAGCCTTTATATAATCCATCAGCTCAACAGGATTATTATTGCCGATATTGTAAATTTTATAAGGCGCTTTTGATGTGGCGGGATCGGGATTTAAGCCGCTCCAAGATTCGTTTTTGCTCGCGGGATTATCAACGCATTTAATTATGCCTTTTACGATGTCATCGATATAAGTAAAATCGCGCTTCATCTTTCCGTGATTAAAGACGTCTATCTCCTTATTTTTAAGCGCCGCATCGACAAACAAAAACAGCGCCATATCAGGTCGCCCCCAAGGTCCATACACCGTAAAAAACCTAAGTCCCGTAGTCGGCAAGCCAAAAAGATGGCTATAAGTGTGCGCCATAAGCTCATTGCTCTTTTTGCTTGCGGCATATAAGCTTATAGGATGTTCTGTGCTGTGCTGAGTGCTAAAAGGCATCGTTTCGTTTAATCCATAAACCGAGCTTGAGCTTGCGTAGACAAAATTTTTAAGCTCAAATTTGCGTGCGCACTCAAGCAGATTTACAAAGCCGACTAGATTGCTTTGTACGTAAGCGTGAGGGTTGATTAGCGAGTAGCGAACTCCGGCTTGAGCGGCTAAATTTACGACACAATCGAATTTAAATTCGCTAAAAAGCCTTTCAAGCACGGCTAAATCAGCTAAATCGGCTTTAATAAAATGTAAATTCGGATATTTTTTAGATATTATGAGCTCATTTTCTTTGATATCTTGCCTGCTAAAGCCCGCGTTTTCAAGCCTTGCATATTTTAAATTGACATCATAATAGTCATTTATATTATCAAACCCCACGACCTCATCGCCACGCTTTGCAAGCGCTAAAGAGAGGTGATACCCTATAAATCCCGCGGTTCCCGTTAATAAAATTTTCATCTGCATTCCTTTTGATTTAAGCATATAAATTCCGTCTAAATTTAAAAGACACAACTACTCCTCGTCGATATTTATTTCCGGTAGTTTTTCTTCAAATTTAGGCTCGGCTTTTGATTTTGATTTAACCTCGCCTCCTTTTTTTACTAAGCCTTCAAGTCCGCTCTTTGCCAAATGCTCATCAAGCTTGCCGACATCAATAGCCTCGAACTCTTCATAAACCTCATCACAAGCGTCCTCTTCGCAATCCACAATCTCATAATCAAGCTCGCCTCTTAATCTCGCAAGCTCCATATCCACAGCCTCGCAAAAAACCGGAGTATAACTCATCTCAGGGCAGTTTTTAAGCAAAAATTCACTCATTGTGGCTAAGAAGTCTGCATAATCCTCGCTTGTTAAATTTCCGCGCAAAAGCTCGTATTTAAGGAAAAGCCAATATGTATTTAAAGTGTCTGATTCGCAGTATTCATTTATCTTGGCAAGCTCACCTCTAAAAAACATATCAGTTACCTGATCGCCATGCACGTCGTATTTGCCCGGCAAATTTAAGCTCGCACAAAGCGTATCAAGCTTAAGTCCGCTAACGGCGCGAAAATCACTGATATGATCAAGCAAATCAAGATGAAATCGTCCGTCATAACGGCTTCGGTAGTTCTCCCATTTGTTTTTGTTAAGCTCTTTATTTTCACTCTCGAAGTAAGCCGGACTTGAAAGATTATATCTCATGGCACGCACCATTATCATAGGCAGATCAAATCCTCGCCCGTTAAAGCTAACTAGGCGCGGGTTGTGTTCGTTTAAAAATCCTATAAATTTAGCCAAAATTTCATGCTCATTGGCTCCTTTCATCGTGCTAACTCGCAAAAATTTACCAAATTCATCCGCCATAACGGCAGAGATAGCAACAACTTTATGAAAACACACCGGCAAAAACTCGCTTCCGCTAAGCTCTTTTTGAGCTGCAAACGCCTGCTTACAAACGCTCAAATCATCGCCCTTATAGCCATAAATTTGGCGTAAAAGCGCCACATCGGGAATGGTCTCGCAGTCAAACACGCAGATATAATTTTTAGCCATTTCAAACCTTTTTTAGCCAAATATTTGTAAAATCATATCAAATTTTAAGACAAAGCGGTAAATGAATTCTGATTTTAAAGGCTCAAATTTAAGCATTGCCATCATTAAGCTCTCCTCTCTTGGCGACATCATTCACGCAAGCATAGTATTGCAATTTATCAAAAGAAATTTGCCCGACGCACGCATAACATGGATAGTAGATGAGAGATTCAGCGAAATTTTAAAAGATCATCCTTTGATAGATAAGCTTGTAAGCTTGCCGCTAAAGAAAAAAGAGTTTAAAACAAGCTATAAGATCTTAAAAAATTTGAACGAATTTGACGTGATAATAGACCTGCAAGGCCTTATCAAATCAGCCGTAGTTGCTAAAATTTTAGGCGATGAAACTTACGGATTTGATAAAAATAGCGTCAAAGAAAGCTTTGCAAGCTACTTTTACAAGTATAAATTTAGCATTGACTACGAAGAAAATATCATAATTAGAAACCTAAGCCTAGTTGCAAACGCCTTAAATTTCAGCTTCAGCAAAGAGGAAATTTTAGCTAAAGAGCCTTGCTTTAGTGCTATACCCGCACGGCCTTTAAATGAAACTAAACGCATTTTGATAGCGCCTTTTGCAAGCGAAGAAAGTAAGTGCTATGATAAATTTAAAGAGGTCATAAATTCGCTTAAGGATTTTGAAATTTACTTGTGTCATGCAGGCAAACAAGAGCTAGCAAAAGCCAAAGAGATCGCCAAAGACACTCACGCAAAGCTACTTGAAAGGCTAAGTTTAAAAGAGATGGTGGATTTTATCTCGGGGTGTGATTTGGTGATTGGAAACGATAGCGGTATAACCCATCTTGCTTGGGCGCAAAATATCGCTTCTATCACGCTTTTTGGCAACCGTCCTAGCAATAGAAACGCTTTTTTAACCCCCATAAACCAGACAATTGACACGGACAAAAAAATAGATGCAAGAAAGATAGACAAAAGCGATCTTTGCATAAGAGAAATTTCGCCAAGCCTAGTTGCTAATACCGCAAAAAGGCTGCTTAATGCGTGATTTTGGCTATGTTTGCTTATATCTGTTTTTTAAATTTCTGATCTTTATCCTGCCTGATTTTATACTAAATCAGATTTTAAATTTTATTGCTTTTTTATTTTATAAATTTGACAAAAAGCACACTAAAATCATAAGAGCCAATCTAAATTTCGCTTATGAAAGCGAGATTAGCGAGCAGGTTCGTGAAGAGATCATTCAAAACACATATAAAAATTACGCGAAATTCGCCATAAATTTCATCAAAAATCAAGGCACGACAAAACAAAAAGTTTTAGATAAAGTTAGCTTTAAAAATGTTGAAATTTTTGAAAACGCATTAAATGCAAATCGTCCTATAATAGTTCAAACCGCGCATTACGGCGAATGGGAACTTTTTGCTCTTGCGATGGCTGCTAAATTTGGAAAAGCCGCGGTCGTAGGAAGAGAACTTGATAGCCCGGCAATGCAAAAAATTTTAGCCAAAAATCGCACGCAATTTGATATACTCATGATCGATAAAACAGGCGGGGCAAAGCAGATCATAAAAAGCATTAAAGAGCACAGACCTGTTGGGATTTTAGTTGATCAAAACACTGCAAAAAGCGACGGCATAAAGGTAAATTTCTTTGGCAAAAAGGTTCTTCATACGCCTGCGGCAAGCATTTTAGCGCAAAAAACGGGCGCGATTATCATTCCCGCTTTTATAAGAACGCAAGATAAAAACAAAAGCGAAATTTACTTTTTTGAGCCGATTGACGTTAAGGAATTTGATAAAGAAGAGGCCGTTTTAAAAGCCACGCAAGCCCAAGCGGATGCGACAGAAAAATTTATAAGAGAAAAGCCTGATGAGTATTTTTGGTTTCATAAGCGATTTAAGCATTTTAACGAGGAAATTTATAGATGCTAAGCGTCGTAATATTAACTTTTAACAGCGAAAAATACTTAAAAGAAGTTTTACAAAGTGCGAGTTTTGCGGATGAGATCATAGTGCTTGATAGCGGCTCAAGCGACACAACCGAGCAAATTTGCAAGCAGTTTAAAAATGTCAAATTTCAGCATCAAAGCTGGCTTGGATTTGGTAAGCAAAAGCGCGCTGCGGTAGATCTTGCAAGTAACGACTGGGTGTTTGCTCTTGATAGCGATGAGGTTATAATGCCTTTACTAAAAGATGAAATTTTATCCGTGCTTAAAGAGCCCGAATTTGATGCTTACAAAGTAGCTAGGCTAAATTTGTTCTTTGGTAAAGAAGTGCGAAGCATGGGTCTTTATCCTGATTTTACCGTCAGGCTTTTTAACAAAAATAGAGCAAATTTCAACGACAAAGAGGTGCATGAAAAGGTAGTTGTAAAAGGCGATACCGGAGAATTAAAAAATCCGCTAAAGCACTACGCCTACGAGAGTATAGAGCAGTTTATCGCCAAACAAAATCGCTACTCTAGCCTTGGCGCCCAAAAAAGCAAATTTAAAGCGATTTTTAATCCCGCCTGGACGTTTTTTAGGCTTTTTATCCTAAAAAAAGGCTTCATGGACGGTTGGCACGGATACGTAATCGCAAAACTTTACGCTCAATACACATTTTGGAAATATATAAAATGAAAAAAGAAAAAAGACTTAAAATTTTAATTATGAAATTTAGAAATATCGGAGATGTGTTATTAACCACTCCTTTGATTGAAAATTTGCGTTATCATTTTCCAGGTGCCGATATTGATTTCGCACTCAATAAAGGCTGCGAAGCTATGATAGAAGGAAATCCTAATATCCGTAAAATCCATATCTATGATAGGGCAAAAGTGCAAAATTCAAGCTTTTTTAAAAAAGTGATAACAGAACTAAAATACATACACGCCATAAAAAAAGAAAAATACGATATCGCCGTGCAAACCACAACAGGCGATCGCGGTATCATCATAGCAAAATACGCCAAAATTAAAAAAATCGTAGGATATGAAGGCAAAAACAAAACACTAAATAGACTAATTACCCATAAAGTGCCTAAAATAGATGTTCCAAAGCATATGGTTGAGATAAATTTAGACGCTCTTAGAACTCTTGGATTTGAGCCTAAAACAAAGCGAGTTAGTATAGAATTTGATGAAAATTTGATATCTCATCTTAAGCTTCCGGAAATTTTCGTGCATATGCACATAACCAGCAGATGGATGTTTAAATGCATAAATAATGAGGTTGCGGCACAGATAATCGACTACTGCCAAAACGAGCTTAAAGTGCAAGTTGTACTAACAAGCGACGACAACGAAACGGAGCTAAAAAAACTAGAAAGCGTGCTTAAAATTTGCAATTCCGCTCCTTTGAATTTAGGAGGCAAATTAAATTTAAAGCAAGTGGCCGCCCTTAGTAAAAAATCAGCTCTTTATGTCGGCGTAGATACGGCTATCATGCATATAGCAGCCGCAAACGATACGCCTTGTATTGCTTTTTTTGGACCGAGCAATGCGCAAATTTGGGCTCCTTGGGATAATGAAGCGCAGCAAAGCTATGAAAAAGCAAGAGGCAATCAAGGCATGGGCAAACACTATGTCTTTCAAAAAGATTGGGAGTGCGTGGCCTGTCAAAAAGACGGCTGCAACGGCTCAAAAATAAGTAATTGTCTAGTCGAATTTGACGCTAAAGAGATAGAAGAAATAAAATCAAAAATCAAAGAAAAACTAAATGAACATAATGCACACTGAAACGCTTTATAATTGGGGCGGTCAGCAAAACAAAGTAATAAACGAAATGGTTTTATCGCGCGAGTTGGGGCATAATGCAATGCTGTTTTGTAATCCGAATTCTCAAATTTCAGAAGTCGCCAAAGAGAAAGGATTTGAAGTTTTTGAATGCAAGATGAGTAAAAAAACTTATCATAAAAGCATTCCTACACTGTGCAAAATAATCAAAGATAAAAATATCAATTTAGTTATAACTCACGGCTCTACGGATAGTTGGAATGGCGCAATAGCAAGAATATTTAGAAAAAAAGGTGTCAAATTTGCAAGAGAGCGTCACAATATGTATCCCGTCAAGGGCGTAGCGTCAAAATTTATGCATAAATTTATGTTTGATAAGATCATTTACATATCTCAAAGTGTGCGTGAATACATGCAAGAAGTTGGAGTGAATGAAAAAAAGCTATTTTATCTACCTGACACCGTAGATACGAAAAATTTAAGCTCTATACAAAGCACATTCAAAGAAGAACAAGGCATAAAAAGCCCTCTTGTCATAGGTACTTTTACATCTTTATACAGAAAAAAGGGGGTTTATGACTTCGCTTTGGCGGCAAAAGAAATTTTAAAGACGCATAAAGATACGACAATAGTGTTTGGCGGAAGTATCAAAGATGAGGTTAAAGATGAAATTTCAGCGATGTTTGATAGTAAAGAAAATATTATTTTTACGGGCTTTAGAAAAGATAGCGTAAATCTTATAAAATCTTACGACGTATATGCTCTTGCAAGTCATTCAGAAGGTCTTGGCACAGTTTTATTGGAGGCTATGTGCGCTCAAACACCTATAGTAGTTTATGATGAAAAACCCATGAGCACTCTTATAAAGCACGAAGAAAGAGGGCTTTGCGCAGCTTATAAAGACTCAAATTCTCTGGCTAGAAATATCATTAAATTTATATCCGATAAAGATTTAAAGCAAAAATGCACGCAAAATTCTCTTGAATACGTAAAGCAAAATCACGATCACTCTGTGCTTAAAGATCATATAAAGAATCTCTTGGAGCAAATATGACACATCCTGTTTGTATTTTAACCATGCACCATTGCGCCCCTTTCAAAGACGACCTTACGATAACTCCCGAGCTTTTTGAAAAAACACTGCAAGAAATTTGCAACATGGGATTTAAATTTATAAACTATCGCGAGTTTAAAGATATATTATTTGAGCGTAAAAAGCCTAGAAAAAAGAGTGTGCTTCTAACTTTTGACGACGGATATTTTGATAATTACAAATTTGCTTTTCCAATCCTTAAAGAACTTCAAATTCCTGCGGTTTGCTTTTTGATTACAGACGACATCAATGAATTAAAACATAAAAATTTTAACTTTAAGCCTCACAGCAAAATTAACTGTAACAAAGATTTGGAATATTTTTTAAACTTAGATGAAATTTATGAGATGAGGGATAGCGGGCTCTTTGAATTCGATAGTCATACGGCGACGCATTTTTCTTGCAAAAGTCAAGATAAAGAGCTCATAAAAAACGAATTTGAGGGCTCGCAAGAAAAAATAAAAGAAATTTTTCCAAATAAAAAAGAGTTTGGTTTCTGCTGGCCAAAAGGGCACTTCAACGAAACTTCTATGAAATTAATCAAAGAATCCAAATACGACTTCGCCTTTAGTGTTATTGATGGTGGATACTGCGTGGGTGATGATAAATTTAAAATTCGCCGCATAGACATATCAAACAACTCAAAAGATGACAAAAGCTATATCTTTAGAGTTAAAAAGAAGCTAAAACTATACTCAACGCCTATAATCGGTAATCTGTATTCAAATTTTAGAAATAGGAAATTTAATTAATTTCTTGCATTTTGCTAAGGTTTGAAAATTTTGCTTTAATCAGCACAAAAAAGCCTATCATGTAAAAAAGATATAAAATTCTAAGATTGTAAGTTTCAAAAAGTCCTCTTATGCCAAAATACGAAATTGTAGATATAAAAACTCCTAAAAATAGTAGATTCTGAGTTCTTCTAAATTCTTTAAAAGAAGATATTAGTAACGAAATAAACGCCAAAAATAAAGCCGCAGTGCCGACAACTCCAAAATAGTAGTAGTTTCCGATGAAAAACGGCTCATCGTTAAACCAATGTCTCCTTGAATCATACATCTGCATCATAAAAAACTCAATTCCGGTTTCATCCATCTTATCGCTTAAAAACTGATCGTAAAGCTCAGGTCCATACCCAAGACCTACAAACGCCCTATCGCTGCTAAAAAGCATCGGCAATCTCTCTTTTAAGATAAGATCGCGCCCGGAACTGTAGGTTCCTTGAGAAAATTTATATATAAAAACAGACGAATTAGCAAATATAAATCCAAATATAGCCGTTGCAACAATACAAATAGCAGCTATCTTTTTAAAATTAGCTTTTAAAAACTCCTTATAAGAGCTAAAAAATAAAGCTACAAACAGCAGGACAAAGCTTGCAAAAACACTTAGCCAACTTCCTCTAGCTCCCGTAAATATATCCATCACAACAACTAGCAAACAAAACACAATAGCTAAAGATTTAAGCCAATATTGCCTAAAAAGAAAAATAGCAATAAGAGCAAAAACCATAAATCTATCTGCAAAAAGAGCATATTTTCGGTTTATAATCCTTCCCTCCTCAAAATTAGCGCTTGAAATTTTGTTAAACTCGCTAAAAAGAGGATAGCAATAATAAATAGTGATGCAAAAAAATGCAGCCAAAATACTATAGAAGAAAATTTTCTCTTTATTTTTATTGTCATCTGCCAGAATTAAAATAATCAATAAAAAAGCAATTCCGCGCCCAAACTCTTTAAATGCGTTTTTAAAAGAGTCATACTCATAACTATAAGGAAATAACGAGACAATAAAAGCATACGCAACAAAAACACCAAGAAAAGAAAGTTCAAATTTGGCATTTAAAAAATTTGATTTTATATTTGAAATTCGTCTTTTAAAATCCGTAAAAATCAAACTTAAACCAAGCAACAAGGCAAGATAAAGAGAGATATTTTTAACTGCCGTAAATTCAACATGATGCTCTGTGATAAAAAATATAAAAAGTAGTGCTATTACGGTATTTTCAATATAATTAATAGCTATTTTTGTGTTCAAGATATCTCCTAAAAGATTTGGATTATATCTAAAATTCATTAAAACATAGTAAGATATTTTTATTTCACTTTTTGCCTTATTTTGTTAAAATAAATTTTAAATTAAAAAACAAAGCCGTAATATGTATAAAAAATTCAAAATTTTACACACAGAATGGTCTGATGGATGGGGCGGACAAGAGATACGCATAATAAACGAGTCTCTTGCTCTAAAAGAAAAATACGGGGTCGAGATTTTTATCGCTTGCAGAAGCCATGCTAAAATTTCACAAAAAGCCATGCAGGCAGGCTTACAAGTAGTTCATTTTGACTTTAATTCATCTTATGATATTAAGACTATTTTTAAACTAATTAAATTTATAAAAAACAATAAGATAGATATACTCAACTCTCACAGCGGTAAAGACAGTTGGGTTGGAGGTCTTGCTGCAAAAATAGCAGGCATAAAATTTATCCGTACAAGACATCTTTCAAACAAAATCAACCCTTCTCGTTTGAATTTTATAAATTCTCTTGCAGATTTTATCATTACAACCGGTGAAAGCGTCAAAGAAGCGATGATAAAAGAAAATCGCATAGATAAAGATAAAATTTCATCCATACCCACCGGCATAGATGAGAAAAAATTTGATGCTAAAATTTACGATAAAGATGAATGCTTGCAAAAATTTGGACTTGAAAAAGGTAAAATTTATGTTGGTATGCTTTCGGTTTTACGTGCATTTAAACGCCACGATGTCTTTTTGCAGATCGCACTAAATCTGCACGACAAATTTAAAGATGTTGTTTTTGTAATCGCAGGAGAAGGTCCAAAAAAAGATGATATTAAAGCCTTTATAAAAGAACATCATATGGACGAATATGTAAAAATGATAGGTCATTGCGAAGAACCTGCTAATTTTTTGCACGCTCTTGATGTTTTTATACTTATTTCAGATTCTGGCGAAGGAGTTCCTCAATCTTTAATGCAAGCTCTTTTGATGAATAAAGCATGCATCGCAACCGATGTAGGAAGCATTAAGGATTTATATGACGGTTCAAATTTTAGCCTTGTTAATTTTGATAAAAACGAGATAGAGATTGCTCTTATAAAAATGTTGCAAAACGACGAACAAAGAAATAAATTTGAAAAAAACGCAAGAGGGTTCGTAAAAAATAATTTTACAAAAGATATAATGGCTAATAAAATCTATAAAATTTACGAAGACTTAGCAGGCTAGGAGAATAATTTGCTTTATTTTGTTATCTATATTGTATTTTTGCCCCTGCTTTTTATTCTTAGTTTTTTTAGAAGAAAATCTACTAAATTTCTAGTAATTCAAACGGCCAAAATAGGCGATTACGCAAACTCTTCGGTTATATTTGAGAATCTTAAAGAGTTTGATATAGTTCTTGATAAGATAAATTTATCTTTTGCCAATTACGATGAGAGGATAAAGGCAAAGTTTGCTATAAACGATTACAAAAAATCTCTTTTTAGCAAGCTTAAATTGGCTTTTTTGCTATTTTTTAAAAATTATGAACAAATTTACATTCTCATGCCAAATGATCTTAATCTTTTCCTTGCAAAATTTGCCTTTGCAAAAAACTGCACAACCATAAAGCACTACAACAGGCATACTTCAAGCGATTTTCTAAGTCTTAATATGAAGCTTATAAATCATACGCTAAACGACTTAACTATAGATACCTACCTAAAAATGATAGATTTGCAAGATCATAGTAAAATTTGCAAAAAAGAAATTCAAAAGCCGCTTTTTGTGCCACAAAACTCCATTATTGAAAATAACGATAAATTCAAGATAGGCATAAGCCTAACGGCGGGTAATAAAATAAAAACAATTCCGCCTAAAACTCTAAATGAGTTATTTAGGGCGATTGATAAATTTGAGTGCGAGATATACGTATTTGGTCTAAAAAATGAAGAGAAATTGATGCATGATTTAATCTTTCCGCATAACGCCAAAGTCATCTCTTTGCTTGATAAAATAGCGCTTTGCGAACTTCCTTTTTACATCTCAAAGATGGATCTTTATATATCTTCAGATACCGGGAATTCATACATAGCAGATACCATGGAGGTTGCTACCATAAACTTTATCGGACCTTGCTACGCAAAAGAACAGCGTCCGATATACGAAAAATCGCTAATTATTGAATCCGGTCTTAAACCTTTTTCGTCGGTTTTTAAAACCGATACAAAGACAAACGCAGATGAGTATTTTAAACTAACAGCCGGCCAGATAACTAAAATTTTAGATTTCATAAACTCTTTAATAAAAGACAAAAAGCAATCATGAAAAAAATAACCTTCCTAAGAGCTAATCCAAAAGCTGTCGGTGGAGCTGAAATTTATCTATCTCGCCTCATAGAAACGCTTGAGGAAAAGGGTATAAAATGCCAGATCAAAAGCCTTAAGGCACCCAAATTTCTAAGCTCTTGGATCAAGGCTCTCATTTATGACTTTCAAGTCTGCTCAAACAAAAACGACGAGTTTTACTTCTCGCTTGAGCGCGTAAGTTGCGCTGATATATACCGCGCGGGAGACGGGGTGCATAAGGTCTATATGAAAGAGAAAAAAAGCCTTTTAAATCCTTTAAATTTGGTATATTGCTACCTTGAGCGTCGCTGTTTTGAAAACTCAAAAAAGATCATAGCAAACTCAAATTTCGTAAAAAATCAGATAGTTCAAACCTACGAAATTTCGGAAGAAAAGATAAAAGTCATATATAACGGTGTTAAAATTCAAGATGATTTTAATAAGCTTGAGGCTAAAAACGAGCTAAATATTCAGTTTGATATAAGAGCGGATATTCCGCTTATTTTGTTTGTCGGAAGCGGTTTTGAGCGAAAAGGAGTGAATGAATTTTTGCATCTGCTTTCAAAACTAAAAAGCCGATTTCAAGCCTTAATCATAGGCAAAGACAAAAAAATCAATACCTATAAACAGCTTGCAAAATCGCTAAATTTAGCAGAAAAAGTAAAATTTTTAGGGGCAAGAAACGACATATGGAAATTTTATAAAGCAAGCGATATTTTTATATTTCCAACCAGATACGAACCCTTTTCAAATGTCGTTTTGGAAGCGCTTAGCTTCAAAAACGCAGTCATCACTACTGCCCAAAACGGAGCCAGTGAAATTCTGCCTAAAGATTTCGTGATGAGTTCGCCAAGCGATGAAAACATATTGAGCGTCATAGAAAAACTACTTAACGACGCTAAATTTTTATCATCAACCCAAGCCGCGAGCTTTGGGCTCGCTAAAAATTTCAGTATAGAGAAAAACGCTCAAGAGACCATGGAGATAATCGGTGCGTATCTTCATTGAATTGCCCACTTGGCTTGGTGATGCAGTGATGAGTTCGCCCGCAATTGAAAGTATAGTTGCAAATTTTAGCGATGCTAAGATCACGTTTTTTGGCTCTTTTGCGGCATGCGAGCTATTTAGACCTCATCCAAACTGCAAAAATATCGTCATACACGGTAACAAAAATAGTAAAAATAGGTTTTTAACTCTAGCTAAAACGGCTAGGAATTTGGGCGAATTTGATATCGCAATTAGTTTTAGAAGTAGTTTTGCAAGCAGTTTTTTACTATTTTGCTTAAAAGCGCAGAAAAAATTTAAGTTCAAAAAACAAAACTTACAACTTCATCAAGTCTTAAAATACTCAAATTTCATCCAAAATTCACTAAATTTAAAAGAGACAAAAGATGAGCTAAAGCTATACTTTGCTCCTTTTAAATTTGAGAGAAAAATACTCGCGCTAAATCCGGGAGCAAGCTACGGAAGCGCAAAAAGATGGTATCCGGACTACTTTGCCGAAGTTGCTTTGCACTTTAAAGACGAGTTTGAAATTTTAATTTTTGGCGGAAAAGGCGAACTTGAGATTTGCCGGCAGATAGAGCAAATTTTAGCCTTAAACGGCGCGAAATGCCAAAATTTAGCAGGCAAAACAAGTATACAAGAGCTTTGCGAAAAAATCGGCGGGATTAAAGAAATCGGCGGGATTTTTATAACCAACGATAGCGGTCCTATGCACATAGCAGCCGCTTACAAAGTGCCTACCATAGCTCTTTTTGGACCTACTAAATTTGACGAGACAAGCCCTTGGAAAAACGAAAACGCAAGAATTTTGCATCTAAATTTAGATTGCATGCCTTGTATGAAGCGAGCTTGTCCGATAAAAACGCATGAATGTATGAAAAATTTAACTCCGAATTTAGTAATCAAAGCCGCCAAAGAGCTAAAAAGAGAAATATCCTAGTTTTAGGACGAATTTAATCCGAAAGTAAATTTAAAATTCGTCACGGCTTTTAAAAATTTTTATAAACCATATCAAAAAATCGGCAAATCATCAAATCTTTGAGTTCTTTTGTAATTCCTTGCAAGCCGAACCGATGCAAGGATTTGAGCTAAAATAAAGTAATTTAGCTCAAAATCAAGTATTAAAAATCAAAAAGCATCATCTATAGCTTGGCAAATAGTATGCCCTATGAGAATATGCATCTCTTGAATTCTAGGCGTATCGCTTGAAGGCATGATCAAATTTAACTCGCATAACCCATTCATCGCACCGCCGTCTTTACCGCTAAGCCCAAGGGTTCGCACACCCATATCGTTAGCGGTTTTTAAGGCCTTTATGACATTTGGGCTATTACCGCTAGTTGATATCGCTATGAGCAGATCTCCGCTTCGTCCGATAGCTTCAAGCTGGCGCGAGAAAACAAACTCGTATCCGTAGTCGTTTCCTATCGCGGTTAAAGCCGAAGTATCAGTAGTTAGCGCAATACCTGCAAGTCCTGCGCGCTCCTTTTTATATCTGCCGCTAAGCTCGGCTGCTATATGCTGAGCGTCGCCTGCACTTCCGCCGTTTCCGCAAAGTAAAATTTTACCCCCGTTTTTAAGCGTGCTAGCAGCCATTTCGCACGCTTTTTTTATCTCATCTTGAAGCCCAAAGATCGCTTCTGCAGTCTTTTTATGCTCTTCAAGCTCTTTTTTTATCATCTCATTTATCTGCATTTTGTATCCTGTTTATTATACTTGTAGTGCTTTTGCCTTGCACAAACTCAACCAGCCTTACTTCGCTTACTATATCGCTTCCCACGACCTCTTTACCTTTGTAATCGGCACCCTTAACCAAAACATCTGGTCTTAGCATGGAAATTAAATTTATAGGAGTAGGCTCATCAAAGATCACCACATAATCCACCGCGCCAAGTGCCGCAAGCACTGCGGCTCGGTCAAATTCAGTATTTACGGGACGATCTTTGCCTTTTAGCTCGCGCACGGAACGATCGGAATTTAAGCCCAAAACCAAAACATCGCCAAATTCCCTTGCTTTAGCAAGATATTTTACATGCCCTGCATGCAAGATATCAAAGCAGCCGTTTGTAAAAACAAGCCTTTTATCGCCTCTGTTTTTAAGCAGTTCGCAAACCTCGTCGGCGGTTTTTATCTTATTTTCAAAACCTAAAGAGGAGCTGTTTTTAACAAGTTCATTGATCTCTTCAAAGCTAGCCGTCGCCGAGCCTACCTTAGCCACCACGACCGCAGCGGCTAAATTTGCAGTTTGTATAGCCTTATCAATGCTTTCTTTAAGCCCAAGCATATATCCAAGCGTTGCTAAAACGGTATCTCCCGCACCTGTTACGTCAAAAACCTCTTTTGCCAATGCCGGAAATTTAAGAGCCTTATCATCCTGCAAAAGCGCGATCCCCTCTTCTGAAATCGTTATAAGCGAATGAGTTAAATTTAGCTCGCTCTTTAGCTTTTTTAAGGCATTTGCAAGATCCTCGTCGCTATTTATGCTAAAGCCAACCGCCTCGCTAGCCTCTTTTTTATTCGGAGTTAGAAGCGTTGCGCCATAGTATTTTGAGTAGTCTTTGCCTTTTGGATCGATTAAAACGGGCTTATTTTGCAAATTTGATTCGTTTATAAGCTGCTTGCAAATATTTTTAGTAAGCACGCCTTTGCAGTAATCAGACAGCAAAACGACATCATAATCGGCCACTACCGCCTTAAATGCACTCACAAGCTCATCTTGGCAAGATATTTCCTCTATGCTTTCTTTATCGATTCTAACTACTTGCTGATGAGTAGCCATTACACGGCTTTTTATCGAGCTTGTACGCCCGTTTTCTAATTTTATAAACTCATCCTTTGCGCCAAAATTTTTAATAATCTCAACTATCTCTTTGCCTACCTCATCGTTTCCTACAGCACTTATTACTCCCACTTTAGCGCCCAAGGAGAGCAAATTTAGCACTACGTTTCCGGCTCCGCCAAGTCTCTTGCTCTCATCTTTGATCTTTACTACTTGCACCGGCGCTTCAGGCGAAATTCTATCGCAACTACCCCAGATATAGTGATCAAGCATCAGATCGCCAACGACTAAAACTCGAACCTCACGCATTTATCTCTTCCTTAAAAATTCTCTTTATCTCAGAGATATAGTCTTTTATACCCTCTTCAAGGCTCCACTGCGGCTCATAATTAAGAGCGGCTCTAGTAGGCTCAATATCGGCCTGTGTGTGAAACTGATATGAATTTACGTAAGGATTTTTTATATATTCATTGCCTAAATTTACGCCAAGCTCGCGCTGCAAGATATCGGCAATATCTTGAAAGCTTCTAGCCTTACCGGTAGCTGCGTTATAAACCCCGCTTGGCGCATTGATAGCTAACAAATTTGCGTTTATGATGTCTTTGATATAGACAAAATCTCTTTTTATATTATCGCTTCCTTCAAATAGCCTAGGCGCTTTGCCGCTTAAAATTTGAAGTCCAAATTGCAGCACCATAGAAGCTGTCTTATCCTTAAAAAACTCACCTTTGCCATAGACGTTAAAATACCTAAGTCCAACGACGCTAACGCCTTTTTTTGCGTATTTTTGTCCAAGATGATCCATCTTTAGCTTGCTAAATCCATATACGTTGTTTGGCGATTCGCACTCTCCTACTTTTTGAGGGCTTTTTGCATTTCCGTAAGTCGCCCCAGAGCTTGCGTATATCATCTTAGCGCCCGTTTTAAGACAAATTTCAAGCAAATCCTTAAAGCTGTTTAAATTTGTTCGCATTAGCTCGCCCTGCTCTGTTACGGTAGTATCTGAGATTGCGGCTTCATGATAGATTATGTCGGGCTTAAACTCCTCTATCATCGCAAGGGTTTTAGCGCAGTTGATATCGCCTTCATAAATTTCACCCTTAAAGCCGAGCAAATTTTTAAAATGCCCAAAACTTTTTAAATTTCCGTTGCTAAATTTCTCATCGCTTCTAAATTTATCCACAACAAGCACCTTACAACTTGGATAATTTTCATCAAAATGATGCGCAAGCGCTGAGCCTATAAACCCGGCTCCGCCTGTTATAACTATCTTTTTATCCTGTAATTTCATATCAAATTTTCCTCTTTTAAACTTTCAAAAACATCTTCTACGCTTTTAAATTTCTTCCCGTCAAGCAAGAAATTTAGTCCCACTCCCGCACTTTCTCCGGCCTTTACATCGCTATGTTTATCGCCTATCATGATAGATTTTGATAGATCGATATTAAGCTCGCCGGCTGCGTCAATTATCATCTTTGGCTTTGGCTTTCTGCACTCGCAATTAACCTCCGGAGCATGAGGACAAAAGCAAATTTTAGCTATCTTAATACCGTTTTTTTGAAACTCGCCAAGCATAAATTCGCTAAGCTTGCTAAACTGCTCAAGGGTATAATACCCTCTGCCGATTCCGGATTGATTTGTAACGACAACAACTATAAAGCCTTTACTTATGAAGCCTTGAACCGCTTTAAAAATTCCATCCTTAAAGATAAAATTTTCAATCTCGTAAACATAGCCGAAATCCTCGTTTATAACGCCGTCGCGATCTAAAAATATGGCTTTTTGGATTTTGCAATCATTCATGAGTTAAATTATACTTAAAATTGCTAAAATTTAAGAAGAGCGGTAAATATTTACAAAATATATCCTAACGTTAATCTTTTTATATTATAATGCGCCCGATATTTTACTAAAGGGGATAAAATGAAAAAATTACTTATCGTTTCAGGTGCTGCAGCGCTTCTTGCTTCAAGCCTCTTTGCTGCCGACGGCGCTACGCTTTACAAAAAATGTGTTGCCTGTCACGGCCCTAAAGCTGAGAAATCTTTCCTAAATAAGGTTCCTGTTCTTACAACTCTTTCAAAAGAAGAGATGGTAGAAGCTCTTAAAGCTTACAAAGCAGGCACGTTAAACAAATTTAACTCAGCAGCTATGATGAAGCCTATCGTAGCTCCAATGAGCGAAGCTGATATGGAAGCTGTTTCAGAGTATATAACAACTCTAAAAAAATAATTATAGGCGGATTTTCCGCCTTTTTCTCTTTTTATAATTACATTTTCATTTCTTTTTCATTTTTAGATTTACAAAATCAAACTATAATAAGCTCTTAAAATTTAAAATAAGGACATTTTTAATGAAAAAATCATCTGCTTTTGCCGTAATTTTAACGCTTAGCTCTTCTTTATACGCTGCAGACGGAGCTGAAATTTATAAACAATGCGCCGGGTGTCACGGAGAAAAAGGCGATTTAAAATACCACTACAAAGCCTCGCCAATTATAAAAATTTCTAGAGAAAGACGCTTAAAAGCTCTTGAAGGCTACAAATACGGCACTCAAAGCAAATACGGAATGGGTAGTGCGATGAGCGATCAGGTGAAACACCTAAGCATAGAAGAGCTGATTGCTGTAAATGATTTTATAGAGTCTTTGAAAGATTCAAAATAAATTTAAATCATTACATAATCATTAAAAGCCATGTAAATTCGGCTTTTAATGCTTCCTGCGGGATCAAAAATAAAACACTTATTTACATATAAATTTATAAAATTTTAAATACAAATTTCATATAACATTTTAGTTTCTTTTTACAACTTACTTTAAGAAAATTAAGAATATAATAAGCTCCGATTTTTATCAAATAAGGATACAAAATGAAAAAAGTATATATTTTGGCGGCTGCCTGCTTACTAGGCTCATCTCTATACGCAGCTGACGGTGCGGAAATTTATAAAAAATGCGTAGCCTGTCATGGTCAATCTGCCGAAAAAAAGTATGCGAACAAAGTTCCGCCACTTGTTTCGGTATCTAAAGAGGATCGTTTAAAAGCTCTTGAAGGCTATAAAGAAGGCACAAACAATACTTACGGTATGGGCGCTGTTATGAAAACTCAGGTTAGAAGCTTAAGCGCGGATGATCTAAAAGCGGTTAACGACTTCATAGAAACTTTAAAATAATCCATCAATCAGGCGGCCTATAACCTTTTTTGGTCGCCTCTTTTTGTTTTAACTCCATTTTATAAGCGTCATTTAGCGCATCTTCGCCGTCATATTTCGTTCCGTCTAAAAATTTACGATAGTCCTCAAACTGCCTAGTCTTAAGCCCCCAAAGCAAAGCAAATAGTCCAAAAGCTCCAAGCAGAGTCGAAACGCCTATCATCAAAGCTATTATACTTATATCCATTTTATCCTCATCTACCGCGAATTTTGCCTAATACGCATTGAATTTAGCACCACCACGACCGAGCTTAACGACATTGAAACCGCTGCAACCACTGGCGAAACATACCCTGCCATAGCAAGCGGGATGGTTAGCGCGTTATAAACAAGCGAAAAAGCCAAATTTTGATTTATCGCCCTAAAGGTTCTCTTGGCAAGCCAAATAGCATCTTTTAGCAAATTTAAATCGTCCTTCATAAGCACCGCATCGCTTCTTTGCAAGCTCACATCAGCCCCGCTTCCAAGGCAGATAGCTACATTAGCGTAACTTAGCGCAAGCGCGTCGTTTATCCCGTCTCCGACCATCACGACCTTTTTTCCGCCTTGGGTTAAATTCTCTATGAACTTAGCTTTATCAACAGGCAAGCAGTTTGCCTTAAACTCCTTTATACCAAGCTCATTAGCCACTTTTTGAGCCGCAAATTCATTATCGCCCGTTAGCATTACGATCATAAATTTAGCCTGCCTTAAGGCATCAAAGCACTCCTTTGCGCCGCTTCTTATATTATCGCTTAGTTCAAATTTCGCCGCTATTTGACCATCAATGGCAAAATAATAATTAGTCCCCCTGCTCTCTTTAGCCAAATTTATCCCAAGCTCCAGCATAAATCGTTCGCTGCCCGCATAAATTTCACTTCCGTTAAATTTAGCGCTAACGCCTTTTGCCTCGATGTTTTTAAAATTTTGTAAATCATAAATTTTAAGAGCGTCAAATTCCGCCTTTAAATACTCGCTAACGGCTACGCTTACAGGATGAGAGGAGCTTTTTGCAAGAGAGTAGAGCAAATTTATATCATACGGGTTAAAACTCTCAAATTTATCTACCGCCATCTTGCCGGTGGTTATGGTTCCTGTTTTATCAAACACTATCATGTCGCATTTTGCGAGGCTTTCAAGCACCTTAGCCTCTTTAAATATCACGCCCTTTTTAAACCCAACTCCAAGCCCCACAAGCGTACTAACGGGAGTTGCAAGTCCAAGTGCACAAGGACAAGCAATGACAACGACTGAAATTCCTACGATCAAGGCCGCTTCAAAAGAGCCCGTATGCCAAAGCCAAAAACAAAACGTAATCGCACTTAAAACCATAATAACGCTTGAAAATTTGCTTGAAATTTCATTAGCAAGCTTTTCTATGTGAGGCTTTTTGGTTATCGCCTTTTCAAGCAGATGAATAATCTTGCTAAGAGTCGAGTCGCTAAATTTAGCGCTTGCCTCATACTCGATAAGCCCGTCAAGACATATGGAACCGCTGTTTAAAGGATCGTTTTTTTCTTTAAAAACCGCCGAGCTTTCGCCCGTAAGACTTGAATAATCAAAACTGGCAGAGCCGCTAGTTACCACACCGTCTATAAGTGCGCGCTCGCCCGCTCTAAGCACGATTATATCGCCTATTTGCACTTCGCTTACATCTTTAAGCAAGGTTTTGCCCTCCGTCTTTACACTAACCTTGCTTGACACCATCGAATTTAGGCTATCAAGAGTATCTCCTGCTCGCTTTTTGCTTAAGACTTCTAGGTACTTGCCGATAAATACGAAAGTAATTATCATCGCAACCGAATCAAAATAAACCTCGCCGCTCCTTGAAAACATCGCATATATCGAAAACACATAAGCTAAAAGCGCTCCCGAGACGATAAGCAAATCCATATTTTGTCTTCTGTTTTTAATCGCTGCAAGTGCACCTTTAAAAAACCCGCTTCCCGTATAAAAAAGCACCGGAGTAGCCAAAACAAACTCCGCAAAGCTTAAAACGGCCTTTACGTCATCTCTTATGCCCGTAAAATAACCGCCGTATTTTGCAACACTTAACCACATTATGTTCATAGTGGCAAAAATCCCCACCAAAAGCTTTGCGTAAAATTCTCGCCTTTTATTGGTTATATACTCCTCTTCGCGGCTTGGATCGTAAGCGTAAGCGTCATATCCGATAGATCTTATAAGCCTTAAAATTTCGGACAAATTCGTCTCACTCTCGTCCCAAACGATAGTGGCTTTATTATTTAACGAATTTATATTAGCTTCTAAAATTCCTTTGGCGTTAAATAAAACTTTTTCGTTTAGCCAGATACAAGCTGCGCAGTGAATGCCGTCAATCACGAGTGAAATTTTGCTAAATCCATTCTCGTTTTTTACATAATTTTGATAAGCCAATTCTAAATTTTCATCTTTTTGAGCACTAGACTTAACGGGACTTAAGACATTTTTACCAAGACGATCGTAAAACTCACTCAGTCCGCTGGAAGAAAGAATTTCAAATACGCTTTTACAGCCGTTACAACAAAATTTATTGCCGCCGGATTCGATCATAACGCTATCTTCAAAGCTCTGATGACAATGCGCGCACTTGGTTTTACTCATGAGTTACATTTTTCTTTCAAATTTAGATTTGTAAATTATACAGCTAATGTTTTGATTTTAAGGTTAAATCAAATTTGTATATCAAGCCAAATTTTACATAGAATTTATAAAAAAGGTTGTAAATTTTGATAATTTTCATCAAAGGAGCAAATTTGAAAAAGATAGAGACTCAAAATTCAAAAAACAGAAAGGCTCACTACACCCCGGCTATCGAGCATGGCGGCATACTTTACGTCTCAGGTCAGCTTAGCATCGACACGGCAACCATGCAGCTACCAAAAGGCGGTGCTAGAGAGCATGCTAGGCAGGCGCTCGCAAATTTGCAAGCGGTTTTAACCGAAGCCAGAGCCAAAAAAGAAAACGTGATAATGTGCAGAGTTTATACGCCCGATATAGCGTTTTGGGACGATATAGACGATGAGTATGCGAAGTTTTTTGGCGAGCATAAACCTGCGCGCGTAGTCGTGCCTACCTCGGCACTTCATTTTGACTGCTTGGTTGAGATAGAAGCTCAAGTAGCGATGATTTAGGCTTAAAATATCAAATTCATAAGGAATAAAAATGGCAAATTTCAAATGCACAAGTTGCGGTAGCGAGGCTTCGCTTGAAAATTTAAACTTTGAGTGCAAGTGCGGTGGGCTTTATGAGCTTAAATTTACTCCGCCCAAATTCTCGCTTGATCTTGTGGATAAGAGCGAATTTAGCCTATTTCGCTACCGTAAATTTATGCCGCTTCAAAATGAAATTTGGAAGCAGATCACGCTTGGCGAGGGCATGACGGCATGCGTTAAATTCGATGATAAGCTTTACTTTAAGCTGGATTATGCGATGCCTACGCTTTCGTTTAAAGATCGCGGAGCGGCACTTCTTATCTGGCTTTGTAAGAGTATCGGAGTTAAAAAAGTCCTTCAAGACAGTAGCGGAAATGCCGGAAATTCGGTTGCTGCCTATTGCGCTAGAGCAGGGATTGAGTGTGAAATTTACGTCCCTAAAGGCACGTCTGAAAAAAAGATAAACATGATAAAAGCTTTTGGCGCTACGGCAACGGTGTTTGACGGAACTCGCGACGAAACGGCCGATGCGTGCCGTAAAAAAGCTCGAGATGAAGGCATTTATTACGCAAATCACGTCTATAATCCGATCTTTTATCAAGGCACCAAGACTTACGTGTATGAAATTTACGAGCAGCTAGGAAGTGTGCCTGATAACTTCTTCTTGCCTGTTGGCAACGGAACGCTGCTAATCGGCTGCGAGCTTGCGCTTACTGAGCTTTTTGAAGCGGGGCTTATAAAAAAGCTGCCTAAAATTTTTATCGTACAAAGCGAAAATTGCGCTCCGTTTTTTGGCGCTAAAGATAAGCCGCTTGATATCGTCGTAAAGCCGACCGAAGCTGAAGGCATAGCCATAGGAAAGCCGATGAGAGGGCGTGAAATTTTAACAAGCAAATACGCAGGCGAGCGCGAAGTGATAACGATACCCGAAAGTGCGATTTTGCCTGTTAGAAAGAGCTTGGCGCGAAACGGATTTTACGTAGAGCATACTACGGCTGCGATATATGCCGCGTATGAAGAGTATGTAAAAACTCACGAGATCATAGGAGATAGCATCATCTCGCTTTGCGGCGCAGGGGTTAAAAGCGAACACTAATTTTGATTGATTAAGCAAATTTAAAATTTAGGATATGCACTCATATCCTAAATTTATCGTTTGACAAAACATCATTACTTTGTTACAATTTTGCAAGTTCTAAGGTTAGAAACACAAACGCAAGGCGCACAATGTATCTCATCGGTATAGATATCGGCTCGACATCTACAAAAGTGGCTGTTTTTAATAAAAACCATCAAAAATTCACAGAGTTGTTTTTGCGCCCTACAGGATTTAGCGGAGTAAAAATAGCGGATGAAATTTATGAAATTTTAAAAGAGAAAAACTACTTCCCAAGCTTTATAACCGCAACCGGATACGGCAGAGTAAGCGTTAAATACGCAAATTTTACCACGACTGAAATTTTATGTCACGCATTGGGAGCGAATTTTTTATTTCCCAAAGACTGCACGGTAATCGACGTAGGCGGGCAAGACACAAAGGCTATCAAAATCGTAGCAAATAAGCCCGAAGACTTTATAATGAATGATAAATGCTCCGCAGGAACGGGCAAATTCATAGAAGTTATGGCAAATCGTCTCGGGCTTGATATAAACGAGCTTTACGCCACTGCAAAGAAAAATTTAAATATCAAACTAAGCTCCACTTGCACCGTATTTGCCGAATCAGAAATAATCTCGCTAATGGCAAACGGCGTAGATAAAACGCAGATCGCTTACGGTATCATCGATTCGTCCGCTCAAAAGGTAGCCTCCTTAACCAAAAGGCTAGAGAGTGAAATTTACTTTTTAAGCGGCGGACTTAGCAGGGTAAGTCTTTTTAAAAATTTGCTCGCAAATCACTTACAAAGAGAAGTTTTTACCGATGAAAATGCCATATTTTGCGGAGCGATGGGAGCTAGCCTGATCGGACTTAAAAAGGAAAAATCATGAGAATGGATTTTGACAAACTTAAAAAACGCAACTCCTTTGAACTGCAAAATTTAAAAGCTGAGGGCAAGCCTATAGTAGGCACGTTTTGTACATATTCGCCAAAAGAGCTAATATACGCCGCAGGCGGAGTTGCCGTCAGTCTTTGTGCAAATGACGAAAGCCCTATAAATATCGCGCATAAAGAGCTTCCAAGAAATCTCTGTCCGCTTATAAAGGCAAGCTACGGATATGCAGTTAGCAAAAAATGCCCTTATATGAACGCAAGCGATATCATCGTAGGAGAGACTACTTGCGACGGCAAAAAGAAGATGTATGAGCTGCTTGCAAACCACAAGCCGGTGTATGTTTTAGAGCTTCCAAATATGACAAATAAGCGCTCGCTGGCTCTTTGGAAGGACGAGCTAATAAGCTTTAAGGAATTTTTACAAGAGAAATTTAAAGCTAAGATAACCCAAGAAAATCTCCTTGAAGCGGTAAAAATCCAGAACGAGGAGCGCGAGTTGATGTGTGAGCTGATGGAGCTAAACAAGGCCATCCCAAGCCCTATTAAAGGTAGCGAACTTCACGAGATACTATTTGCAAGCGAATTTATTTACGACAAAAAAGAGAAGATAAAAACTCTAAAAGCCTTCATAGAGGCAACTAAACAAAATTTAGAAGCTAAAATTTCAGATAAAAAGCGTATAATCATAACCGGCTGTCCAAGCGGCGGAGTGTATGAAAAAATAATAAAACAGATAGAAAATTTAGGCGCTGACGTGGTCGCTTTTGAAAACTGCGTCGGAACGAAAAATTACCGAAATTTGGTCGAAGAAAAAGGAAATTTGATAGAAAATATCGCTAAAAGATATCTTGAAATTCCATGTTCGGTTATGTATAAAAACGACAAAAGAGCGCAAATCATCAAGGAATTTATAAAAGAATACAGCGCAGACGGCGTCATAGATATAGTTTTAAGCGGATGTCATACATACGCTATAGAGACGAATAAAATAAGAGAAGCTAGTAAGGAGGCGGGTGCGAATTATATGAGTTTAGAGACTGATTATTCAAGGCAAGACAGCGGACAAATACGTACAAGACTAGAGGCTTTTATAGAGCTTTTATAAACAAAATTTAAGGAGAAAATATGAAATTTAAGAGCATTTTACTAAGTTGCTTACTGCTTGCGGGCTCGGTTACGGCAAGCGATAAGCTTAAAGTTTATTTTGAAGCGGGAAGTATCGGCGACAACTTCTCAAGCGTTATCTCAAACGGCGCAAAAATGGCGGCAAAAGACCTAAATATCGATCTTAAGGTGGTGTATTCCGAGTGGGATCCAAACAAGATGGTAGAAAATTTCAAAAACGCCGTTGCAACATCGCCTGACGGCATCATAGTGATGGGACATCCGGGAGACGAGCTATATCAGCCGCTTATCAAAAATGCGATAGAAAAAGGCATAAACGTAACAAGCATAGATACCGAGCTTCCAAAAAGCCTAGAAGCCTTTAAGTCAAGCGGATTTGGTTATACGGGAAGCAACAACTACGAAAGCGGCAAGGCTATGGCGCAAGAAGCTGTGCAAAAATTTGATATGAAAAGCGGCGAAAAGGTGATGGTATGGGGACTACTTAGCATGCCTGTAAGGGGTCTTAGAGCAAAGGCTATGCTTGAGGTGTTTAAAGAAAAAGGTTTAAAGGTAGAATACATCGAAATTTCACCTGAGATAAACAAAGACCCGAGCTTAGGACTTAGCGTATTTGGCGCTTACATGGCAAAGCATCCCGATACCAAGCTTGTAGTGCTTGATCACGGCGCGCTAACGGCGCAATCACCGCAATTCATGAAAAGCCTAAATTTGGATAAAGAAAAGCTAAATATCGCAGGATTTTCGCTCTCTCCTGCCACGATTGCAGGGATTAAAGACGGCTCAATCGACCTAGTCGCCGACGCTCAGCCGTTTTTTCAAGGGTATTTTAGCGTCGTGCAAATCGTAATGAGCAAAAAATACGGATTTTCAGGATTTAAAGTAGATACTGGCGGAGGCTTCATCACAGCTAAAAACATCGCTCTTATCGAGCCTTTAGTAAAAAATGGCATCAGATAACGCGATAGAGCTTAAAAACGCTTTTAAAAGTTTTGGAAATACCAAAATTTTAAAAGGCATAAATTTTAACCTAAAAAAGGGCGAGACAATCGCTCTTTTAGGCGATAACGGAGCGGGTAAATCAACTCTTATCAAGTGCCTTTGCGGTTATGATAGGTTTGATAAATTTGATAGCTTTAGCGTGCTTGATACTCCTATAAAGAGGGGAGAATTTGACCTGCTACAAGCTAGAAATTTAGGCATGGAAGTAGTCTTTCAAGATAGCTCGCTCGGGCTTTCTCAAGAGATTTATCGAAACATATTCGCTACTCGTCATATCACGAAATTTGGGCTCATCGATAAGAAAAAAGAGATAGAAATTTCAAATCAAATTTTAAAAGAATTCATGGGCTTTAGCGGAGCAGGAATCGACGCTACAAGCCTTGCAAGCAACTTAAGCGGAGGCGAAAAGCAAGGACTTGCCATAGCTAGGGCGATCTATTTTAAATCACAAATTTTAATTTTAGACGAGCCTACAACAGCGCTTGGAGTAAATGAGACCGAGCGATTTATGGGCTTTTTAGATAAGCTCAAAGAGCAAAATTTAAGCATCATAATCATCACTCACAACCTAAATCAAGCCTTTCATATCGCGGATAAATTCGTGCTTTTGAGAAGCGGAGTAATAGAGCAAGAACTAAATAAAAGCGAAATTTCGGATCTAAATTCACTCTACAAGGTATTTTATGAGTAAAAATTTAGTCATCACCGCGATACTTTTTGTGATTTTAGGAGTGTTTGCGGCCTTTTCGCCTGAGGTGTTTTTAGCCAAAAACATCTATTTTAGCTACCTAACCTCAGTGCCTATCATACTCATACTCTGCCTTGGCCTGCTTCCTCTTATCATCTCAGGCGAGTTTGACATGAGCTTTCCTGCGACTATGGCGATGAGTGGATTTGTCTTTTCTTACGTTTTTAAAGCAAGCGGAAATTTAGCCTTCGCTACGCTTGCAAGCCTTAGCTTTGGTGCACTTAGCGGAGCTTTTAACGCACTTTTGGTTATAAACGCAAAAATACCTTCCATTATCGCAACTATCGGCACACAGTTTTTCTGGCGAGGGCTTGCGGTGGTGCTAAGCGGAGGACTTTCGCTATCTTTAGCAAGTACCGAAGGCTTTTTAAAGGAATTTTTTGTAGGCAGACTTGCAGGAATACCCGCTCAATCAATCATCGCGACCGTTTTGGCGATACTAACTTACATCATGATCTTTAAACACAAATTCGGAGACAATATCTTGTTTTCAGGCGATAACGCAAAAGCAGCCAAAATGCTAAGCATAAACGTTGCTAGGAGCAAATACTTGCTTTTTATCAATATGGGGGTGATGAGCGCACTTGCAAGCATTATCTTGAGTCTTGAGTTTATCAACTGGTGGCCAACGCAAGGAGACGGATACATGCTGCTTGTATTTGCGGCGATCTTTATCGGCGGTACGGGCGTAAGCGGAGGAAGCGGAAGCGTATATGGAACGCTCATAGGCAGCATAATCATCGGCATAATGGAAAGCGGTATCGTAGCCATGGGCTTTGACGCATTTTATACGCGAGTGATTTACGGAGCTATCATAATCGTATCTGTCGTGATATACGCTAAATTTGATAAAAATTCCAAAGCGCGCAGCCTCTAATCAAACTTTGCGCGCCAAGGATAAATTCTAAGCAAACTCCCTATCGATAACGATAAAAATTTTATATCCGGGAAACTGCGCCGAAACGACACTTTCCATTTTGGCTCTAAGCTCGTCTAAATTTCGCTCCTTAAAGCTAACTACGACATCAAATCTAACCGTTTTTTTATCCGTATTTATAAAAAATGCGTGCAAATTCAGTATGCTTTTAAATTCGCTTAATAGGTTTTTTACGCACTCTTTGATGTCGTTTTGTCCTAAATTTACGCTATAAATTCCAAACACAAGATATATACGATATCTGCGGTAAATTTCTATCTGAAGCTCGTTTAAGCGCTGAGAAATTTCTGAAATTTTCATATGTTCGTCAACTTCTACGTTTATCGAGCCTACATATCGCTCAACGCCGTAGTTGTGAAGGATAAGATCATACGCATCAAGAACTATCTCACACTCCTTAACCGCCTTATAAATTTCATCGCTTACTTCTTTTTCTACTCGCCCGCCGATGATTCTATCAAAGGTTTCTTTAATCAAAATCACGCCGTTATAAATGATAAAAAGCGAAGCCAAGGCTCCTGCATAGCCGTCAACTTGGATATTTGCAAAGTACGAAAGTCCTGCGCTAACAAGTATCACGCAAGAGATGATAGCGTCTCCCAAAGCCTCCTGTCCGACTGCTTTTAAGGCTATGGACTTGGTTAAATTTCCCATCTTTTTATAGTAAAACGCTATGGCAAATTTTACAAATATAGCGATGAAAAGTATGATTAAGAGAGCCGGAGTAAATGTCGTAGTAACAGGCTCTATGATGTTTTCTATCGAGGTTTTTAAAAACTCAAAACCAAGCATTAAAACTATGATAGAGACTATAAGCCCTCCGATATACTCAACCCTTCCGTATCCGTACGGGTGGCTCTCGTCAGGCAACTTTTGAGCAAGCTTTGATCCAAAAATCGTTATCAAGCTTGAAAATGCGTCACTTAGGTTATTTACCGCATCAGAGATGATAGCTACGGAATTTGAAGCAAGCGCTATAAAAATTTTAATGCTTGCTAAAATCACATTCGTAACTATACCTATAAAAGCGGTTTTTATTATCTTTTTTTCACGTTCGCCGTCTTTAAATTGCATCATTTTAAACTTCTTTTTATTAAGATTTTCGCCATTTTATCATATTTTTTAACTATTTTAGAGCACGAGTTAAACTTGACAACAAAGCAAATTTTATATAAAATACGAACTTCAAAGAACTTCTTTTGAAACTTTATTTTCTACTATAATTTATCCAGTAAATTTAAAGAGGACTAATGGAAAACACTAATCAATCTGCGCAAGCAAATTCAGAGACCACAAAAACTACGAAAAAACATCAAAATACTCGCACTCACATTCCTGTAGACGGACACAAGATAGAAGAACTTCGCATGCTAAGCCTGGAAGATCTGGTGCAGATAGCAAACACCGTAGGCGTGGAAAATCCTCGCGAATTTCGCAGACAAGATTTGATATTTGAAATCCTAAAAACACAGACCAAACAAGGCGGTTTTATATTATTTACGGGGATTTTGGAGATTACCAACGAGGGTTACGGATTTTTACGCTCGGTCGATGCGAATTTAAGCGACAGCTCTAACGACGCTTATGTTTCAAACTCTCAAATTCGCAAATTCGCCCTGCGCGTAGGCGACATCGTAACCGGTCAAGTTAGAGAGCCAAAAGATCAAGAAAAATATTACGCCCTGCTTAAAATCGAAGCGGTTAATTACATGCCTCTAGCGGAAGCTAAGGAAAGACCTCTTTTTGATAACTTAACTCCGCTATTTCCGACCCAAAAGCTTCATCTTGAATATGATGCAATGAAGCTTACGGGTCGCGTGCTTGATCTCTTTACGCCTATCGGAAAGGGACAGCGCGGACTTATCGTCGCACCCCCAAGAAGCGGTAAAACCGAGCTTATGAAAGAGCTTGCTCACGGTATCGCAAGAAATCATCCCGAAGCGCACCTCATGGTGCTTTTGGTTGATGAGCGCCCTGAAGAGGTTACCGATATGCAGCGCTGCGTAAAAGGCGAAGTGTTTAGCTCGACTTTTGATCTTCCCGCGCTTAATCACGTGCGAGTTGCCGAGCTTGTTATCGAAAAGGCAAAGCGTTTAGTTGAAATGGGCAAGGATGTCATAATCTTGCTTGACAGCATAACTCGTCTTGCACGCGCTTACAACACCGTAACTCCGCCAAGCGGCAAGGTGCTAACGGGCGGCGTTGACGCAAATGCGCTTCACAAACCGAAAAGATTTTTCGGAGCAGCTAGAAATATCGAGGACGGCGGAAGCTTAACGATAGTAGCAACCGCGCTTATTGATACAGGTTCAAGAATGGATGAAGTTATATTTGAAGAATTTAAAGGCACCGGAAACAGCGAGATCGTGCTTGATCGCAACATCTCAGACCGCAGAATTTATCCGGCTATCAATATCTTAAAATCAGGAACAAGAAAAGAAGAGCTTCTTCAAAAGCCTGACGAACTTCAAAAAATTTGGGCTATACGCTCGGCCATCGCTTCAATGGATGATGTGGAAGCGCTTAAATTCCTGTATGCAAAAATGCTTAAAACAAAAGACAACAAAGAGCTTTTATCGATATTAAATGATTAAAATTTGAGCCTTTTAAAGCTCAAATTTTAGCTTTCTTTTTTTATTAGCCCAAATTTAAAATTTCAGGTTCGCCAAAAAGCCTATGCGCCTCTTTTAAGACGGCTTGGTTTTTGGCACTTTGCAACTCTTCGGGCGATTTTGACTCACTCACCTCAGGCTTTATAGTAGCAGTTTCGCCTATCTTGACCTTTACTTCGGGAATTTCGCTTGGCTTACTTGTATCCTTGCTTTGCTCTTCAATCTTTTCAAACTCCATATCAAGCAAAGCCATATCATCAACCACAATGCCCGAATCGGTTTGAAATTTTAGCGAATAAGCGGTAGTAAAATCCTCGGTATTATCTCTTTTGTCGCCAAGATAAGGCTTAAAATTTGACTGAAACTCTTGACTTGGCTCGGCTAAATTCGGACTTGAAATTTGCTCCATATCTTGCTTGGCTCTAGCCATATCGCTCTTGGATAAATTCGCTTCGTTTTTATCGTCTATTTTAGGCTGAATTTCTTTTGGGGCAATCTTAATCTTTGCCTCTGCTCCAAAATTCGCACGTAAAATTTCCATTATAACTTTTGAACTAGAGCGCAATTTTTCTTGGTTGACTCCACTTGCATTTGAAGAAAGACTCAAGCAGTTATCTTTAAACTCCAAAAACTCAATGCACTCCTTAAAGCACTCTCCAAGAGAATAATCTCTATCGTAAATTTTATCCAAAAACAGTTCATACGGGCTTTTTGATACCATTTTAGCAGGCGTATTTACTTGAGCCTTTTGAGCCTGCTTAGCTGCAAGAGTGCTTAAATTTAAGCTCTGCTCTTTTAGCTCAAAATTTCCTATCATGTCGTCAATAGGCTTTAAATTTATCGCTTCCATCATCATAAAAAGCATTATGCTAAGCACGAAACCGTTATCGCTACTTACGCTAAGCATGCTCTTGGCTTCGGATAAAATTCTAAAAAATCTCTCATATAAAAGCAGTGAATATTTGTTGTTTCCGCTTAAAAAATTCTCTTTTAAATTTGCGATTAATTCATCAATTATCATCTCTCCGTCATAGCTCTCAATCTCGCTTACAAGCCTGCTCATCGCTGCTCTATCGCCGCTCATCACAACTTGCATAATCTCTTCAATACGCGCAGGATCTAGTAGCCCAAGCATATCGGCAACCACGGTTTGAGTGATCTTTGCATGCGAATAAACAATAGCTTGATCAAGCAAAGTAAGCGTATCCCTAAGTGAGCCCGAGCCGCTGCGAGCGAGAATTTCTACAGCCTCGCTCTCATACTCCACACCCTCTTTACTCAGGATAAATTCAAGATGCTTGATGATGTTTTGCTTTGAAATTTGCTTAAATCTAAAATGCTGAGTGCGCGAAAGCACGGTAGCGGGAAGCTTAAGCGGATCGGTTGTAGCAAGGATAAATTTCACATAGCTTGGAGGCTCTTCAAGCGTCTTTAAAAGCGCATTAAAGGCTTCGCGAGTGAGCATATGCACCTCGTCTATGATAAAAATTTTATATCGCGCCGCTGCAGGGGCGTATTTCGTCTGCTCGATAAGCTCTCTGATGTCATCTATCTTTCTGTGGCTTGCCGCGTCCATCTCGATGATATCGATGTGGCGAGACTCATTGGCCATGATGCAATGAGCGCACTTTTCACACGGCTTTGAAGTGGGACCGTTCTCGCACACTAGAGCCTTTGAAAAAATTCTAGCGCTTGAAGTCTTACCGCTTCCGCGAAGACCCGAAAACAGATACGCATGAGTTAGGCGATTTTCGCTAAGTGCGTGAGTTAGGCTTTTGCTTACCGATTCTTGTCCGATAAGTTCGTCGAAATTTCGGGGGCGATATCTAAGTGCGAGTGCTTGCAACACAAATTTTCCTTATTTTTAAATTTCTAGATTGTAGCCGTTTTTGCATAAATTTTTAATATAGTGAAATTTTTGGATATAATCGCGAAAATTCAAAAAACAAGGGAAATAAATGAAAAAATTATTGCTTGTATCGATGATATTTTTAGCTGGATTTTTATTAAGCGGCTGTGAGAGAAACGACTACCAACATCCGCTTCACAGATCTACGAAAAATAAATAATTAGTTTAAATTTACGCTATTTTAACTAGCAAATTTACTCTTCGGCAAAGCTGTTTTTAGCCTTGCCAAATCAAATTTCAACCTATAAATCCCCAAACAGGGCCTTGAGATCTTTCATGCTCTCTTCTTTATCTTCGGTTGCTTTCACGCTGCCAAGTTCGACAAGCTCGATTTCAAATCCGCTCAGCATGCTTGCAAGACGTATGTTTATACCGCTTTTGCCTATGGCTTTACTCTTTTGCTCGCTTGCGATAGTTACGACTGCTTTTTTCTCATCAACGATCTTAACGGCACTTATTATAGCAGGCGCCATTGCACGAGTTATAAGGATAGTCGGCTCACTTGAAAACTCTATCGCATCTATGTTTTCTCCGTTTAGCTCTTTTGTCACGGCATTTATGCGCACGCCTTTAGTGCCGACCGTTGCGCCCACGGGATCTACGTTTGGAGTGGTTGATATAAGTGCGACTTTAGCTCTTTCACCAGGAATTCTAGCGCTTGCGGCGATCAATACAAGTCCATCTTTGATCTCTGGGACTTCGGCTTTTAAAAGAGCTTCTAAAAATTTTGGAGATGTCCTGCTAAGCTCAACTCTAATGCCTTGAGATTTATCTATATACACGCTTTTAATAACCGCTTTTACGACGTTTCCGACTCTAAATTTCTCACCTTTTATGCGGTTTTTACGTGGCATAACAGCACGAATTTCATCTATCTCTATGAATGTATTTTCTTCGCTATCTACGCGAGTAACGGTTCCAAATACCATTTGCCCTATCATATCTTGATATTTTTGAAAGATTTTTTCCTCCATGAGGCGCTGTATGTGGTATTCAAGCTCTTTATGAAGCGTTTGAGCGGCAGTTCTGCCTAGATTATCGGTGCTTAGCTCATAAGTAAGCTCATCTCCTACTTCAACCCCGCTATCTATCTTTTTAGCCTCATCCAAGCTTAAAAAATGCTCGTTATCCTCTTGCAAACGCTCATCGTCATTAGCCACTATCGTGATTTTTTGATACAAACGAAGCGAGCGACTTGCGCTGTCTATAACGACATCGTATTCGTAATTTTCACCATAAACACGCTTAGCCGTATTTACAAGAGCTCTTATAACGCGCTCTTTTACATCCTCTATCTCTAAACCTTTTTCGTTTGCTATTGACTCTATGATATCTGCTATCTTTTCCACTATATCTCCAAATAATAAATTTCACGGGATTTTATCTGCGTAGATTCGTATTATATAAAATATATACTTTTAATAAGTTTAATAGCCATTTTATGATATTTTTGATATATTAATAGATTACGAAACAGAACTTTAAGGATAAAAGATGGAGCTAAAACTAGCTAGAAACGAGATTGACGCGAAACCAAAGACAATTTCGCTCGATAAGATCGAAGCCGCAGTTTCCAAAGATGGACAGAAAATTTTTTATTTCGATAAAGACAATAGCCACAAGCAGCTAATCGCCTTAATAGAGCATTTTGAAGAAAAGGGGCTAAGCGTATATCATAGAACCGTTAAATACGGACTTGACGAGAACGACTACATGTACGAGGTTCATATTCTTTGAGTAACACAACGCAAAAAAAGCTCTTCATACAGACATTAGGTTGTGCTATGAATGTGCGCGATAGCGAGCATATCATCGCAGAACTTAAGCAAAAAGAGGACTATGAGCTAACAGATAAGATGGAGGATGCCGATCTTATCCTTATCAACACTTGCTCTGTTCGCGAAAAGCCCGTGCATAAGCTATTTAGCGAGGTAGGTAGCTTTGAAAAAGTTAAAAAAAGCGGCGCTAAAATCGGAGTGTGCGGTTGCACGGCAAGTCATCTTGGAAGCGAAATTTTTAAGCGCGCCCCTTATGTGGATTTCGTTTTGGGCGCAAGAAACGTAAGTAAAATTTCACAAGCCGTAAACACTCCGAAATTTATAAGCACGGACATAAATCACGACGAGAGCGAATACGCCTTTGGAGAATTTAGAAGCTCACCATATAAATCACACATCAACATCTCCATAGGCTGTGATAAGAAATGCACCTATTGTATCGTGCCGCATACCAGAGGCGACGAGATCTCAATACCTGCAAATTTGATCTTAAACGAAGTTAAAAAAGCAGCAGACGGCGGCGCTAAAGAGATATTTTTACTAGGACAAAACGTAAATAACTACGGAAAGCGCTTTTCAGCCTCGCATGAGAAGATGGATTTTAGCGATCTGCTGGTTAAGATTAGCGAGGTAAACGGAGTTGAGAGAATTCGCTTTACCAGCCCTCATCCGCTTCATATGGATGATAAATTTTTAGAAGTTTTTGTAAATAATCCCAAAATTTGCAAATCCATGCACATGCCGCTTCAAAGTGGCAATACAAAAGTTCTTCGCGAGATGAAGCGAGGATATACTAAAGAGTGGTTTTTAGACCGCGCACTTAAACTTCGCTCGATGTGTCCTGATGTAAGCATAAGCACCGATATCATCGTGGCTTTCCCCGGTGAAACTGACGCTGAATTTGAAGATACGATGGATGTGCTTGAGCGTGTTAGATTTGAGCAAATTTTTAGCTTTAAGTACTCCCCTCGCCCTCTTACAAAGGCGGCGGAATTTACAAATCAAATTCCTGATGATATCGCTTCGGCTCGTTTAACAAGGCTTCAAAGCAGACACAATGAAATTTTAGACGAGATAACAGCCTCTCAAAAAGATAAAATTTTAGAGGTTTATTTTGAGGAACTAAGAGCAAACAGCGCAGTTGCCGGAAGAAGCTTTAATAATTTCTTAGTTCAAGTGGATGGCAGCGAAGAGCTGCTTGGCAAAACACTAAAAGTAAAAATCACAAATCCAAAAAGAATGGTTCTTTATGGCGAGTTGGTGGGCTAAATTTAAAAGAGCGCTCTTTATAAATTTCACCACTTACGCCATATATTTTCTTATTTGGCTCATATTTTTAACCTGCAAAAAGACCTACTCCAAGACAAATTTACAAAATTCTCCATGCGTCGTGCTCTTTTGGCATGGGCGCATAGCCATGATGAGCTTTGCCTACTTGCACTGGTGGAGTAAATTTAAAAGGCACGGCAAAGTAATTATCAGCGATCATAAAGATGGCGAGATAATAGCAAGAGTGATTAAATTTTTTGGCATAGGAACTATCAGAGGAAGCAGCTCAAAAGGCGGCGCAAAAGCTCTTATAAACGCCTTTAAAGAGATAAAAGCTGGCAACGACGTGATAATCACTCCCGACGGACCAAGAGGCCCACGCCATAGCGTAGCGGACGGAGCCGTGATAATAGCTCAAAAGCAAAACGTAAATATCCAAATTCTAAACTACGAGGCGAGTAAATTTTGGCAGTTTAAAAGCTGGGATAAGATGATCCTGCCAAAGCCGTTTTCAACTATAAATTTTACCCTCTCAGAGTCTTTTAGCGTTGCTAATTTAAGCCTTGAAGACGCTAAAAATTTGATAAAAAAAAAGATGGGTGCTAGCGATGAATAGTAAATTTTTCATAGTAGTTTTAGCAACTGCGATCATAGTCGCTTCTTGGGCGTTTTTTGCCACAAACGGCTCGTATCAGGACGCTTTGCAATCTAAATTTTATTACCAAATCGGCAATTATCAAAAAGCTTATGAGTTAGCACACAAAGCTTACGAAAAAGATATCTATAACAAGATGGCAAATACGGTGATGAAGCAAAGCGAAATCGCACTCAAATACACAAAATACATAGAGGAAGCAAATAGTTATTTAGAGCAAATTTTAAACATGAGCAAGGCTAAAGAGATTGGCAAAGCAGACACCAACCGTATCCGCATAATGTGCGAGATCGTAATAGACGGATATGATAGGTTAAAGCCTTCAACCCTAACGCCAAAAGATATCCAAGATGAAGCAAAAGATATGCGAGATAAATTTGTAAAGCTTAAAGAAGAGCTGTTTTAATTGCAATTAATGCCAATTTTAGGTAAGATAAAGCACTATAAATTTTAGGAGAATTATGTCGTTTTCTATTCGCCGTTTTTTTAGTATCTTATATCTTAGCGTAGTTATAGAGGCTAAACAGTGTCTATTTTACGGCAAAGTTATGAGAGGCGGCAAAGTGATAAAGACCGTTGAAGCCAAATTTGATAACGACGATGAAAACAACATAAACGATAAGATAATCAGCTACCTAAAAAGACAGCAAAAAGAGTACAAATGGCTTTATTTGGCGCTATTTTTTGACTCTTTAAGACAAGGTGCTCTTCCTTGTAGAAGCGATGATGATTTTAAGAAATTTGGTATAGATCTTAAGAGTATTGGCTATACAAAAGTAGATAAAAACTGGTACGTATATGCTGATCTTATCGATATTGCCGAGGCTAAAGCTAAATTTAAAAATATCGGAGTCGATCTTATCTTTTCGCCGATAGCTTTGCTTCATAAGATGATCATTCAAAAGGGCTTAAGCGAAAAAAACACCCTTTATATCTACAATCACAAAGACTCTTTTGCGCTTTGCATAGCTTCTCACTCGGAGCTTAAATTCGGAGCTTTTGCCAAGACAACCGATACGGTAGCTTCTATCGGTGAAGAGGCCGGAGAATTTGATAAAGAAAGTATCGATGATATCGATGATTTTATAGCCGAGGTTGATAGTAGTTTTGAGAGTTTAGACAGTCTTGATAGCCTTGATGACCTTGTTAAAACACAAGGAAACGAGGAAGATTTTGCCGATTTGGATTATGATATCAACATGCCAAATTCAAGCGACGTAACGGCATCCGTGTCTATATTTGGCAGAGATATGAGTATGTATCAATATATAACTTCGGCTCTAAGGGAATTTTATTCAAATCCGCTTTATGAGAGCGATTTTATCGAGCAAATTATCATATTTGACAACGCCAAAACAAGCGCAACGTTTCTACACTTCCTGGAAACGGAGTTGCTCGTTGAAACTTCAATATATCCGATAAATACGCTTAAACTAATGACCGAACTTATGATAGACGAGGCGGGAATATGATGTATAGCTATAGCCTGATTAAACCTCTTAAAAAGCCTGTTTTTAGCCTGTTTAGTAAAATTTGGATCTCTCTTATCGGTATTGTGTTTTTGCTTTTGGTATCGCTAAATTTATTTCTTGTTTTTAAAAACCATATGCTTGAACAAAGTATCCTTTCAGCTAAGCAAACTTACGAGCAAATTTCAAGCGAGATCGCTCAAAATGATGCAGTTACAGCAAAACTGCAAGAGCAACGCGACTTGGCAAATGAAATTTTTGCCTCAAATACCATACTAAAACAAAGCCTAAACAACCTTTTTGACCTGGTTCCTGACAGTATTACTCTTAATGAAGTTGTAATGGACAAAAACTCGCTTATCATAAAAGGCGTTACACCAAACAAAGATACTTACAACATGCTTTTACTGGCACCGCTCAAATCGATTTTTAGCACATCAAACACGACATTTTATCAGCTTAAAAACGGCTGGCTAAATTTCATCAGCACAAACAAAATCGACAACTCGGAAGGTTACAATGAGTAAAGATACAAGCCTAGAAGAGATCGATATAGCAAAGCTTTTAATCTATATGCTGGTATTTGTGGTAGTTTGTCTAGTGATGATCTTTGCCTTTATCGTGCCAAACATCAAAGAGTATCGCGAGATAAATTTACAAAATCGCTCTCAAGCTGCAAGCGTAACCAAAATCAATCAAATTTATAACACTAAAAACGCAAATTTAAATGATATGAAAGAGAAACAAAGACTTGTATTTAAGGCTTTTGAAACCAAATTCGACAAGGCAAATTTCAGCGCTTTTGCAAGTAAATTTTTCAGCGAAGTAAGACTTGCCGAAGTTCCGCCAAAAGACACCAATGAGAAGTTTTTAAGATACGAGCTAGAAGTTACGACTTTGCTTCAAACTCCGAGTAAATTTTATGATTTTATAGACGCGCTTGCTAAATACGACAATATAATAAAAGTAGATTTCCCTATAAATATGCGCGGACAAGAAGATAAAATACACACGACTTTTAACATCAAAGTTTACGGACAACGCTAAATTTAAACTTTCAGTAGGCTAAAACATCTTTTAATTTATTTAGGTCAAAATCTCTACCAAAAAGATAAGGTCTGACTGCTTTAGGCACTCTTAGCACTCTGCAAGCCTCTTTAAATTTCTTATCCATAACGGCTTTTATAAATGGCGATATAAAGATAAAATTTTGTGTGTACCCTACTGATATTTTGCCGCTTACAACTAAATCAGCTCCGGAATTTATACATCTGGCACACTCTTTTCTTTGAGCTTCACTCATCACTACGCCTAAAATTTTACACGCCCTATCAATCCCTCGAATTACGTTTATATCGTTTTTAACCAGATAAAAATTCTCAAAAACATATAAAATTTCAGGCTCTAAAATTTCTTTATCTTTTTGTAAAAGCTCAAAGCTTTTTGCTACTCCGCCGGCAAAATTATGCAAAAATGGCTCGCTAAATTTAGCTCTAAATTTATTCCGAGTAAAGTCGCTTTGCAAATTTGTCTCATCGACAAAATACCTAAGCTTGCGCTCTTGTAAGAACTCTAAAAGCTGTTTTTTGCTTACGGCTAAAAGCGGTCTGATAAGATTAAAATTCGCTCTTTTTTCAAACGAACTCATGCCAAGAAGCTCGTTTAATCCTGCTCCCTTACTAAGTTGCATTAAAAACCACTCTAATTTATCATCAAGCTGATGAGCTAAAATCAAATTCGTATATCCAAATTCCTTACAAATTCTCTCAAAAAACTCATATCTAGCCTCTCTTGCCCTGCACTCAAAATTTGCGCCCTCAAGCTTAACGCTAAGCTCAAAAATTTGCTTTGCGAATTTTACAGCCAACTCCTTAGCGCTTGCTATCTCTTGTTTACTTTGAGCTCTTAAGTTATAATCAACAATCGCGATATCAAATTTAACCCCCGCATCCTCAAGCAGGTAAAAAAGAGCCGTGCTATCAACTCCGTGCGAAAAAGCAAGTAAATTCTTACCGCTTTTTAGAGTTTCAAGCTCGGCAAGGATGATATCAGGCATGCTTTATGACACGGGCAAGTAGAGTTTTATCCACGACTTCGCTTACTTCGCACTCATAAAGACCGCCCGTTTCAAGCTCTTGTATGTCGCTTTCGTTTATAAGAATTTCACCGTCTATGTCTTTATCCCAAATGAGCTTTTTGGCTCCATAAAACATCTCTCCCTCGCTACTTATGCCGTCTATTGAAACTAAAATTCGCTTTCCTTGCTCATTTGCAAAACTCTCTTTTATTGCGCTATTTATAATCTTTTCTATCTTTGAAAGGCGAGTTTGTATTGTTTTTGCAGGGATTTGCTCCATCTCATAAGCCAAAGTATCCTCTTCGCAAGAATAGGCAAAAGCTGAAATTCTATCGAATTTAAATTCGCTTAAAAATTCGCAAAGCTCTTTAAAGTCAGCCTCGCTTTCACCCGGATGTCCTACTATAACGCCCGTTCTTAAAAACGAATCTTCAGCTTGCCTCATCATGGTTAAAAGCTCTTTTATACGCTTTGCGCCGCTTCCTCTTCTCATCACTTTTAGCATCTTGTCGCTGATGTGTTGGATAGGCATGTCAAAGTAGTTATGAAATACCGGCGAAGCGATAATACGGCGTATAAGCGCGTCTGAAGTGGTACTTGGATAAAGATATAAAATTCTAGCCGATCTTACGCCTTTTATCTTCTCAATCTCGTCTATAAGCTTAATAAGCCCGTCGCTAACGGCGTGATCTCTCATATAAGAGCTTGAATCTTGACTTAAAAAGCTAAAATCATAATACCCCTTTGCGACTAGCTTTTTTACCTCATCTACGATATTTTCAAGAGCGCGCGACTTTAGCTTACCTTTAAAGGTAGGTATAGCGCAAAAGCTGCATTTTTGATTACAGCCTTCTGAAATTTTGATGTAAGCGTGGTAGTTTGAGCCTGTTATAACGCGCTCTTCGTTAGCTTGTAAGTAAGTAGAGGGGCTAAATAAATTTTGCTTTTTAAGTATGATCTCATCGATCTTGTCATAGTCCCCAACTCCCGTAAAAAGATCAACCTCAGGAAGCTCTTTCATAAGCTCCTCGCGGTATCTTTGCATCAAACAGCCCGTAACAACAAGCAAAGAGTCCTTTTTGCGCGCTTCATGCATCCTAAGTATGGCGTTTATACTCTCTTCTTTGGCAGAATCGATAAATCCGCAAGTATTGACTATGATAACATCCGCATGTCCGATATCATCGGTTATAGCATAGCTTTTAAGTCTGCCTAGCATTATTTCGCTATCTACTAAATTTTTATTACAGCCAAGCGAGATAAGGTGAAGCTGTTTTTGATTTTTTGTATTTAAATTTTGCATTTTATACCCATAAATTATCGATTAAACGAGTTTTGCCTACATAAGCCGCGATTAAAATTATGCTATTTTTTAGCTCAACTCTTGGAATTTCATGAAAGCTTCTATCAACGATCGCTACATAATCCACCTTAAGAGGTCTTAGAATTTCAAGCATCTGCTCTTTTATCTCTTTAGCTCCAAAATGCTTCATTTTAATCAAATTCGAAGCGTGCATAAGAGATGATGAAAGTTTAAGGGCGGCTTCTTTTTCATCTTCGTTCAAATAAGCATTGCGCGAAGAAAGCGCAAGTCCTTTATTGTCTCTTACGATTTCGCAAGGAACTATCTCTAAATTCATAAAATTGGTAGCGACCATGTTTTGCACGATCGCAAGCTGCTGAGCATCCTTTTTGCCAAAATAAGCCCGCTTTGCGCAAGTTATATTAAATAGCTTATTTAGCACTCTTAAAACTCCGTCAAAGTGCCCGGGTCTTGTAGCGCCTTCTAAAATAGAAGCTAAATTTTCAGGTGCGCTGATAAGAGGTTCGTGCTTAAAATAAAGTTGATTTGCCGTAGGAATAAACATCACATCAACTCCGCACTGCTTGCAAATTTCAATATCTCTAGCCTCGTTTCTGGGATACGCATCCAAATCCTCGCCCGGTAAAAACTGAGTCGGATTTACAAACGTAGAAACGATAGAAATTTCATTTTCGCTTATGCATCTTTTAATAAGGCTTATATGCCCGTCGTGCAGCGCCCCCATGGTAGGCACAAAACCGATTTCAGGATTTACCAAATTTATAAATTCTCTTAATTCATTAACGGTTCTAAATATTTGCATCTTATATTTCTACCTTAATCTTAAAATTCGCCAATTATATCAAAATTTTATCTTTTAAAAATTAAGCTTTAATCAAATATGTTATAATCACGCAAAAAACATAAATTTGGAGATAAATTTGGACAACTACGAATACACCGAACTTCTTAAAAAACTTGAAACCAAAACCAACAATATCGCCCTTATAATCAAACCAAACGAGATAGAAAAACGCCTTGAAGCCATAAGCGAACTTGAAAACGATCCAAGCTTTTGGCAAGATATCACGCGCGCAGGACAAATAGGCAAAGAAAAGACTAAAATAACAAATATACTCGCAAAATTTAAAGAGGCTAAAAACGCACTTACTGATACAAGAGACCTTTATGATCTTGCAAATTTAGAAAATGACGAAGAGACACTAAATTCACTCTACGAAGACGCAGACGCACTTGAAGAAAAGATAGTAAATTTAGAAATTTCAATGCTACTTAGCGGCGAAGACGATAACAAAAACGCTATCGTTACTATTCATCCGGGCGCAGGAGGCACTGAGAGTAACGACTGGGCAAGCATGCTATATCGTATGTATCTGCGCTTTTGCGAAAGAGAGGGCTTTAAAGTAGAAACGCTTGATTTTCAAGAGGGCGATGAGGCAGGTCTTAAAGACGTAAGCTTCATAGTAAAAGGCGAAAACGCCTACGGCTATTTAAAGGCGGAAAACGGTATTCACCGACTTGTGCGAACCAGCCCGTTTGATAGTGCAGGACGCAGACACACGAGTTTTACAAGCGTAATGGTAAGCCCTGAGATTGATGATGACATAGAGATACAAATCGATGAAAAAGATATTAAAATAGACACTTATAGAGCAAGCGGTGCCGGCGGTCAGCACGTAAATAAAACCGAAAGTGCGATTAGGATCACGCACTATCCAACAGGTATAGTCGTGCAGTGTCAAAACGATAGAAGTCAGCATAAAAACAAAGCAACGGCTATGAAAATGCTGAAATCTCGCCTTTATGAGCTTGAGCTTATGAAGCAGCAAGAAGCGAGCGCAAGTGTCGAAAAAAGCGAGATCGGCTGGGGTCATCAGATACGCTCTTACGTGCTTTTCCCGTATCAGCAAGTAAAGGACAACCGCTCAAATTTAACCTACTCTCAGACCGACGCGATACTCGACGGAGATATAAAAAAGATAATTGAAGGCGTCTTAATAAGTCAAAAAAGTATAATGTAATAAATTTAAGAAAGGACAAAAATGGAGTTAGAAGCACTTCTTAACCAACTAAACTACGGCGTAAACGATACTACGCTAAATCAACTAAAAAGAGTTCTAAACAACTCAAGCGGAGTAAGCGCTGAGCAGATAATCACGCTAAATGATCATTTAAAACCGCATCGTTGCTTTGTCGCTTTAAGCGGAAGTGAGGATTATTTTAAGATTAAAAATGTCGCAACTTCGGAAGAAATAAAGCAAGAAGTCGAAGAGATAATCCAAAAATGGGCAAACAAGCACAAATTCTCCCTTAAAAAAGTAAATGATACAACGCATTATATATTAGGAAGAGTCGAGTGAATCTAACTGCGAATTTAATTTGCATAAAATATGAAATTTTAATAATTTATACAGATAAATTTTAATAAACAAAGGATAATCAAATGAAAAAATTGCTAATGTTTTTAGCTGCTTTATTTCTTGCAGGATGCGCTTCGTCATCTACACCTAGTGCTCCAAGTATAAAAAACACATCAGTCGATACGGACTTTAACACCAGAGCGCTTGCTATACTAAAACCAAAATGCGATAGCGGAAATTTCTCGGCATGCAACGACTTGGCATTAAGCTATCAAAATTTGCAAGATCATAAAACCGCATTTAACATCTATGAAAGAACTTGCAAAAGCGGATATCAAAAAGCTTGCACAAATTTAGCCAATATGTATATGTACGGCGATCAAATCGGACTTAAAAAAGACACTCAAAAGGCACTTGAAATTTATAAAAATTCATGCGTAAATCAAGGAGCTGACTCGTGCTACTACTTGGGCGAATATTACCGTTCAAATGACGGCAAAGAATCAGATTTTGCAATGGCTTTTGACGCATACTCAAGAGGTTGCACGCTTGGAGATATGCCTTCTTGCACAAATATGGGAATTTTATACGAGCTTGGTCTTGGAACTCAAAAAGATGAGTATAAAGCTCTTCAAATTTATAAATCATCCTGCTTTAGCGGCGAGGTTTCAGGATGTGATAATATGAAGAGAATTCAAGGAAGATAAAAATAAAAGAGGGTTACTATCCCCTCTTTTACTCCTAAAAAATTTTTAATTTAAAATTTCATTTAACTATTTTTAATTATACTTTATATAAACTACTACTTAAAATCAATCATTTTAAAAATATAAAAAATAATATAAACTAAAATTCAATATTTTTAGTTTATGCTAAAAATGATATTTATTTTAAACAAATCGCCTATATTACGATATATAATTGACAATAAATATCGTAATTGATATAATGCTTTTCTATTTTTTCAAATAAGGTGTTAAATGGAATTTTTAAAAGCGAATGTGGATTACATCATCATAGCTATTTTAGGTTTTATGAGCTTTTTAGTTGTTTGGTTTACTATCGAACGTATAATATTTTATGCCAATGTCAAACTTGAGAACTATAAAAAAGTTGAAGAATTTGAAGAGGCTCTTACAAAAAACCTCACAACGCTTTACATAGTCTATTCAAACGCTCCATATATAGGTCTTTTAGGCACTGTTGCAGGTATTATGATCACGTTTTACGATATGGGTATGAGCGGAGGAATTGATACCAAAAGCATCATGGTCGGACTATCTTTAGCCCTTAAGGCTACGGCTCTTGGGCTTATAGTGGCTATCCCTACGCTTATGCTTTATAACGGCTTTATGAGAAAAGTAGAAGTTTTAATCAATCGCTATAAGGCAAAATATGAGAATGCCTAAAAAAGAGGGCTTAAACGTAATTCCTCTGATAGATATCATGCTTGTACTATTAGCCATAGTGCTAAGCGTTTCTACGTTCATCGCACAAGGAAACATACCTATTGATTTACCTAGTAGCGAAAGCGCGAAGACAGAACAAGAGGATAATAAAATAGCCGTTATTATCAATAAAGACAATGAATTTTTCGTTGATGACAAAAAGATCGCCGAAGAGAATTTAAAAGAGAGATTGAGCGACATCGACACAAAGACTTTGATTGAGTTAAAAAGCGACAAGGACAGTAAATTTGAGATGTTTGTAAAGGTTATTGATATCTTAAAAGAGAAAAATCATGAAAATTTCGCCATCACAACTCTCACTGAATAAAAAATCAACCCTGAGCGGACTTGCAGGATCTGCGCTATTTCACGCGATTTTAATAGTCGCCTTCATCAATCTTCCAACGCAAATCAAACCTAGCATGGAAGAAAGCATAAAAATAAGCTTACAATCATTCAAGCCTCCGGCAGCGCCTCTTCCTCCTGCACCAGAACCTGCACCCGTACAAAGCCTGCCCGAGCCCATAGTAACTCCTCAGCCTCCCGAGCCCGTGATAATCCCTGAGCCGATTATAGTGCCACAGCCTGTAGTGGTGCCTGAGCCCGTTAAAAAAGTAGAGCCAAAACCGGTTGAAAAACCAAAACCTAAGCCAAAGCCCAAAAAAGTAGCAAAAAAAGTGGAAAAACCTGTTGAGCCTATACCTGCCGAGCCTGTAGTTACGGCTGCAGTAGAGCCTGCTACACCTAAAGAAGTAGCGCAACCCTCAACTCCAGCACCCGTAGCTACCACTACAACCCAAAAAGCAAGCCCCGTCACCACTCAAACCGTAGGCGAATTTAGCTTTGCAACATCTGCGGGCGATGAGAGATTTGCCAAGATGCAAAGCGCTATCAAAAAACACCAAAAATACCCTAAAAGAGCTACTAAGATGAGACATCAAGGAGTCGTGGAAGTAAGTTTTTTCTTCAAAACAAACGGCACGGTAAGCGACGTAAAAGTGATCAAAAGCTCAGGATTTGATAGTCTTGACGAAGCGGCAATGGAGGCGATTAAAAAGGCTTCAAAAGAATTTCCAATCCTTGAAAAAGACTATCTTATCAAAATCCCAATGGCATATAAGCTTATATAAATTTATCTGCCTTAAATAACAAAAATGCCATAATAAAGCCATTAAATTAAAAGGCTTTATTATGTATATATTTGGCTTTGGCTCGCTAATAAATTTAAAAAGCGCACAAAAAAGTTTTACGAGAATACTAACGCAAGATGATCTAATCCCTATTAAAATAAAAGGCTACAGGCGTGTTTGGAACGCGGTTTCGCATATAAATTTTGATAAAGAGCAGGTAAAAGGTGTGTTTTTAAATATCAAAGCGGACAAAAATAGGGAAATTTGGGGAGTGGCTATAAAGGTTAAACATGACGAGTTTGAAGAGCTAAAGCTAAGAGAGAAAAACTACAGTCAAATTTGCATAAATAAAGAGCAAATTTTAGATGAAAATTTTAATGCGGAGCTCATGGCTTTTATAACGACAAACGATAAATTTATAGCTCATAAAGGCGATAAAAATAGCTTTATACCGATAAAATATATAAACATAATAAAAGATGCGCTAGATAATTACGGCGATGAATTTAAGCGGAATTTCGCCGAAATTTTAAAAGATTTTCCGTTTGAACTAAAAGATGGAGAATACACATTTACTGATAGTTTGCAAAACAAAGCGGCAAAAGGCATCTGATATGCAAAATATCAAAATTCATACCCTAAATTTGCAAAGTTCTAAGAGAAAAAGCGTAGATGAAAGCTCAGTATTTAAAGATAAAAGCGGGCTTTACATAACATTTTGCAAAGACGATAGCCTTGATAAATTTATCCTAGATATAGCGTCTTTAAACAGAAAGAAAAAGCTATTTTCAGCGCTTTTTATAAAAAGAATAATCTCTAAATTTATCTCTATCGCGGCGGTATTTTTCATACTTTTATCACTTTTAGCTGTTAGTATTTATGAAGATTTCTTTAAAAAACTCATATTTGAAACTCCTTTAAAATTTAGCAACACAGAGATGATATCTCTTATCTTTGTAATTATTTTATTTCTTGGATTGCTCCTACTTCCTCAAGCCTTTGACACCGAAGGAAACAGCATCAAAAACATCATAAACTCATGGTTAAACACCGACTCAAGAAGAGCCAAAAAGCTAAAGCTCACGCTTTTAAATTTTAGCCCCGAAACGCAAATTCATCTTTACAACTTTGATTTAAAAAGAAGCGACGAGTGGCTTTGGAAAGTATTTGCAAAAGAGATTTTAAAGCGTTTTGAAAATGTAAATTTTTATATTAGAAGTGACAAAGTAGCCGATATCAAGAGAATTTTAACCCAACTTGGCGTAAAAGAGATTCAAATTCATGAAAACGAGGCAAATTTTGACTCTAAAGACAAATTTGATTTTAGATTTATGTTCTCCCATAGAGAAAGTAAATTTTATGATTTGATGAGGCTTTGTTCGACATTTATAACCAAAAAACCCAGCCAAAAGACCTATATCTCGCTTGAGCTTTTTGAATATTGCGGGAAGAATTTCTTTGAAGATAAACAAGCAGAGAACAGCTCAAAACTAATATTTGGATTTCAAAATTTCATAACAAGAAGCTTTAAGGATTTTGGATTTTTAGCACAGCAAAGATCTCTTCAGATATTTTTCACTCCTTGTGTAAGATATGATGACCTTAAAACGGAAGAGCGTGAACTAGCGCAATACCTAAGAAACCACATAGAGCACTGCACCGATATTTTTGACAATCCGCTATCTCTTTTGATACTTTATCATTACACCAAAGACCTCGTGCTTGATCACAAAAGAAGTGTAAAAATTTTAGAAAAATTTATAAAAAAAGTAAAAGAAAAGCAGCATTACGAGCTTATAAACAGCTACTGGTTTGAGATAGCTGGCAAGATGTTTGACACAAACGACATAGAAAGCTTTGAGGGCTCAAACGGCTCGATCTACAGAAAGCTTAGCTTAAGTGCGCTTGATGATTTGGTATTTTTATTTAAACGAAACGGGCAATTTAGCGAGGCTATCTTGCTCAATAGATACCTTTACGAGATCAATCCAAACAGATACGCTCTAAACATCAGCTCGCTTTATGAGCGAGCAGGAAAGCTGAAAGAGGCATACGAAAATTTCCCAAAAGAGCTAAATTTAGGAGCAAAGCCGTCCGATATAGAGGTAAGATACTACCAAAGAAAAGCAGCTTGGATAATAATCTCACAAAGAGACGAAGCGCTAAAAGATGAGGCTAAAGATATCTTAGGCAAGCTCGAAAAAATGCTGTTTTCGCATAGCGAAGACAATGAGCCTCTTTGGTTATGGCACTTTTATAACATCAAAGCAAATTTATACGAATGGGAAAATGACTTCGACGAGGCTATCAAATTTTATAAAAAATGCTTATTTGTGCCGGCTTTAGGTGCGTTTGAATACGGAGCAAGCTTTGTAAATATGGCTATCTCTTATAGACTCAAATTTATATCACAAAATTTTAGCGATATAACAAGCATTGACACCGCTATAAAATTCGGCAAAATCGGGTTAAGCCTGAAGCAATCAGTAGGCGATAGGGATGAGCTTGCCATATCTTTGCACAATCTTTCGCTAAATATGCTTTATAAAATTTTAATTGATCCCAATGAAGATTTATACCAAGAAACACTAAATTTAGCAACTAGGGCGCTTGAAATTTTAGACGAAACGAACTCGGTTAAAAGGCTTGGGATAGTACTGGTTGAAAATTTCATTGCTTCATCTCTTTTAGCTCTTGATACTTCGCGTATCAAAACAAGACTGCAAGAGAGCTGCGGACACATAAGTGCTGACGAACTTGCTCAAATCAAGAGAATATATTTTGAATTTAGAAAAAACAACGCTATAGAAAAACTTGAATTTTTAGAAAGTTAGTTTGTCGAAATTTGTGAGATAGCAAGAAATTTTAATAAATTTACTAGGCAAAATTCTTTGATAGTGATTTATTGTGGCTGTTTTGAGAATTCAAACATTAAAATAAGGAGTAGCTAAAATTTCCTTTAGCTACCCGCGCTGTTGTTTTTTGTGACAATTTCCCTTGTTGCCGCATCCGCAGTCTTTTTGCTTAAATTCTTTTACGTAAACAAAATATCCCGCCGCAAGTGCGATAACTATCAGAAAACCCGCTTCTAATCCGCTCATTTTATATCCTTGTAAATTTGAGCAAGAGGCTTTACTCTTGCTCAAATTTTAATTATTTCATATCTTTTGCTTGAACCCAGATAACTGCGTCTTGGCCTAGCTCTTTGCCTTTATACTCTTTGTCAGGACCTACGCCAAGCGCTGCAAATCCCCACCAACCTGCTTTTGGTATACCGAATGTAAATTCACCTCTTTCGTTAGCCTTAATAGTAAGCGTTACAAAGCTATCTTGCGGAGCTTCAAATTTGCCTTTTGGATTTGTCATGTTTTTCTTCATGTCAATAGCGTGGTTAACGTACTCAACCTCGATTTCCGCAAACGGAACCGGCTTACCTTCCGATTTAACGATACCCGTAAATGTGCTTCCCGCCCAGATTGAGTAAGGTTTAGTTAAAGGCACGATCTCTGCTTTTAGTCCTAGCTCGGCATCCCAATCAGTCGGAGCGCCGCCTACGTTTACGATCATCTTTGTAATTTGTTGAATATATGCTTCCTCGTTTGCTTCATAGTAAGGCGCAGGAGTTAGTGCAAACACGTGATCGCCAAGACCTCTTGCTTTATATTCAGAGTCATATCCCATGCCCGCGTTGTGGCTACCTTTAAATTTCATCTCTTTTAAAGTAGCTAGCATATCTGTCTTTTTCTCTTTATGAACTACGAAAAAATCAACGACTTTTTCTCTGCTTTTATCCTCTTGAAGACCCATATCCATAGTGTGCTCATCAGCAAACGGGTGAGTGAAAACTATTTTTAGAGGTATAGTGCCGCCTTTATTTAGTGCAGATTCCGGAGTGTAAAGCATTTGAAAATGAGCAAATGCAGAAGTAGCTAAAGCGCCCGCTACCGCAGCTGAAACGATAACTTTTTTAAACATATCTATCCTTTTTGTGAAATTGAAATTATTGTGCTATATCTTTTGATTTTACAATTACTTCGTGCCCTTCTCCGGCAAAGAATTTAGCCTCGTATTCGCCCTCAGGCTTTTTAAACGTGAAGCTGCTGTCTTTATCGAATTTGCCCTCTATGATGACTTTGCCGTTTTGAATAACGGTAAATTGCACACCGCTTGCGCTTGATCCGTCGCTAAAGCCGCCTTCGCAAGTAACGGTATCATCTCCGTTGTCAAAGCAACTCATAAGAGCAGTATGAGCAAAAGCAGATGAGCTCATAAGAGCAACTACAAATGATGAAAATAGTAATTTTTTCATTTCTTCTCCTTTGGTTATTAAATTTATCATTTTTTAATTCCTCCGCTCCAGTTTATACGTTTTTCAGGAACAAACCAAAGCACCAAAACCGCCAAGAGCATTATAAAATAATATATACTCATAGCCGCAAGTCCGCTTAGTCCAAACGCTTGCGAAATACTAAAAAATAGCGATGAAACAACAAGTGCAAGCGCAAACGGGAAGAATATCCCAAAACACATCCAAAAGTAGCTGTTCGTCTGCATCTTAACAACGATCATCGTAGCGATACAAGGCGGAGTAAGCAACATAAAGATAATGATAGAAGCCGCGTGCAAAGGCGTATAGCCGCTATTTTTAGCCATCTTCTCTTCAGGTCTTAACTCTTTATCGCTACTTAGCGGGACAATCACCTCAGGCTGAGCTACGGAAGCATCATCTTTGCCTGTCTCATAGATGCTTCCAAGAGTAGCTACGGCTGATTCTCTAGCGGCAAAAGAGCTTAAAAACGCTACGTTTATCTTCCAGTCAAATCCCGCAAACTGCGATATAGGCTCAAGTGCGCGTCCCGCCATACCAAGAAGAGAATTTTCTATCTTATCGTTTTTTTGATCTCGTAAAATTTTATTTCTAGCGGTTGAGAGCTTTCTAAGAGCGGTATTTATAGATTTTGCTTCTTTATCATCCTTTGGAACTCGCAAGAATTTATAAAATTCGGCATTTTTGGCCTCATATTTCTCATCGACATCCTTGCTTCCACCCATCTTTTTAGCCCTATAGCCGTCATAAAAATTTAAAAGCGCAGCAACCTCATCTCTACTGTCGATAAGCTCATAATAAGCGGTTTTCTTAGCCACTTTATCAAATGCTACTAAAATTTTCGCCTCTTCTTGCGCATAGTGTTCTTGTCTTTCTTTTGAAATTCCCGGAAACTGCAAAAGCGCAAAAAGCACGATAGCAACTGCTATAACGATAGTACAAACCTTTTTGATATATATCCAAACTCTTTCAATAGATCTTAATATCACGCCCTTAAATGTAGGCAAATGATAAGGTGGCAGCTCCATAACAAAAGGTGCCGTTTCACGAGTTTTAAGTATGGTTGAAGTTAAAAATTTCGCTATCACAAGTGCGGCTAAAACGGTAACCGTAGAGATATAAAAAAGCATTATACTCATCTGTGTCGGGAAAAACGCACCGAGTAAAAGCGTATAAAAAGGCACTTTAGCAAGACAGTTCATAAGCGGAACGGTTAAAATAGTGGCCATCCTTGCCCTATCGTCTGCGATGCCCTTTGTCGACATGACTCCCGGCACAGCACAACCGCCTACAAATGCACCCCCAAGTACAAGAGGTAGAGTGCTCTGCCCGTGAAGTCCAAATTTTCTAAAAAGTTTATCAAGTATAAACGCCATCCTAGGCATGTAGCCGACGTCTTCAAGTATGGCTATCATGGCAAAAAGTATGAAAAATATAGGCAAATAGTTAAGTAGCGCAACGGCTGAATTTACAAGCCAATTGGCAAGATCGGTGATCATAGGAATTTGAGCTATATTCGCTTCTGGCGTAATATCTGTAACGAAATTTTTAATCGCCGCAAAAACAGGCCATGTATAGTCCGTTAGCTTATAACCAAATACAATGCTGCTTTCATAAATTATAAAAATAATCGCAAGTAAAATAGGGAAACTAAGCCATCTGTTTAAGACTACCCTATCTGCTTTATCGGTTAGAGTAACTTCGCCTTTTTTAGTCTCTTCTACGCATTTATGAAAGATAATATCGGCACTTTCATATCTAAACGAAGCCAAAAAGCTCTCGATATCTTTATCAAAAGTATCATGAAATTTGGTTCGCCCGCTATCGACAATATCGTTTACATTTGGGTTTTCAGGCTTGATCAAATCGATGATAGTTTGATCTTTTTCCAAAGCTTTTATGCAAAGCCATCTTTTGCTTATATTTTTATCAGTAAATTTAAGGCTGCTGTCAAGCTCGGATATGTAAATTTCAAGCTCGTCGTAGTTGATTTTAAACTCTTCATAGTTCTCTTTAAGCTTCTGGACATTTCTAAGAGCTTCAAAAATTTCCTCTTTGCCTTCACCCTTTGAAGCGCTTGCGCATATTACCGGACATCTTAAGAGCTCGCTCATTTTCTTATGATCGATAATAATACCGCGCCTTTTGGCCACATCATGCATATTTAGCACAAGCACGACAGGCACGCCTATCTCTAAAAGCTGAAAAGTAAGATATAAATTTCTTTTTAAATTCGAAGAGTCTATTATGTTTAAAATCACATCGGGATTTTCATTGATGATAACCTCTTTAGCTACCTTCTCTTCAAGCGAATAAGAGCTAAAAGAGTAAGTTCCGGGAAGATCTATCATCTCTATATCAAGATCACCGACGCTAAAAAAGCCCGATTTTTTATCTACCGTTACGCCCGGATAGTTTGCGATATGCTGATGGATGCCGCTTAGCATATTAAATATAGTCGATTTTCCGCAGTTTGGCTGCCCTGCTAAAGCTACTTTTATCTCCATGTTACACCTATGCGCTTTCTTTTAGGAGCTCTTCGACTTCGATAAGCTCCGCTTCGCTTTTTCTAAGCGATATTAAGTAATTGTGAATTTTAAGCTCTACAGGATCATAAAGCGGCGCTTCTCTTATGACTTCTATAGTAGCGCCAATTACAAATCCCATATCTAAGAGCTTTTGCAGTAGCTTTCCCGTAGCATTTAACTTTGTTATTTTGCATTTTTTGCCTGAACTTATAAGACTAAGGTTCATCAAGTATCCTTAAATATAATAACCGATTTCGTTATTATATTGCATTTAGCCTTTAAGTAAATTAAAATGATAATTTCTATTATTAAAAATTTTAAAAAGTATCTTAAGTATTAGATATATTTTATCCGCTTAAACTATGCAAGCGGATAAATTTATCAAAATGCTCTTTTATAAGGCTTTTCTATGAGGTCTGTTACACCTAGCTCGCTCATTGCAAGCTGCGGAAAATTCGGATTTCTAAGCAGTTCTCTTCCGTAAGCCACTGCGTCGCAAACCTCGCCAAGAAGCAAGGCTTCGCCTTCACTGGCGGTAGTTATGAGTCCAACGGCTATGACAGGTATATTTACAGCTTTTTTAATGGCTTTTGAATAAGAGCACTGATATAACGGCACAAGGCGAGGCATAAAATCAACTTTTTCAAAAAACCCGCCTGAAGAAACATGTATAAACGCCGCTCCTAAATTTTCAAGCTCGCGCGCCAAAGTAACGCTATCTTCCGTGCTCCAGTCGCCATTTACGAAGCTATGTGCGCTTATCCTAACTCCTACCGGGATACTCACAGCCGCTTTTACTTCGGTTAAAATTTCCCTTAAAAGCCTTGTACGGTTTTCAAAGCTTCCGCCGTAATCATCACTTCTTTTATTGATATTTGGCGATAGGAATTCACTTATGAGATATCCATGCGCAGCGTGAATTTCGATGATCTCATATCCCGCTTCTTGCGCTCTAGCGGCAGCTTCTACGAATTTAGTCTTAATCAAATTTACATCATCCAAACTCATCTCTTGTGGAGTTTTATATCTATCGCTAAATTTAATCGCGCTTGGAGCGATCGGCTCGCTATTACACTCGCTCTTTCTGCCTGCGTGAGCTAGCTGGATAGCCATTTTAGATCCGTATTTGACGCACTCTTTAACAAGTTTTGCGTGATCTTCTATCTGCTCATCGCTCCACAGACCAAGGTCATTATGCGTGATCCTTCCTCTTGGTTCAACAGCAGTCGCCTCAACGATGATAAGCCCTACTCCGCCAAGCGAACGCGCCGCATAGTGAAGCTTGTGAAAACACCTTGGCATTCCGTTATCATCTTTTGCCTTATACATGCACATAGGCGGCATAACTATGCGATTTTTTATCTCTACATCACCGATCTTAAACGTCGTAAATAAAAGCGGTAAATCACTCATCATTTTTCCTTAAAAATTTTTATTAATTTTACTCATTTGGACTAAATTTCATATAAACTTAAAAATACTTTATGCAAATACAACTGAAATTTCTTTAATATTTTTAATCAAATTTCAAAAATAAGCGGCAAATTTATAAAATAATCTAAAATCAAATTAAATATTAAAAAAGATAAGAGTGGCGAAGTTTTATTTTATGAAAGCAAAGTTGGGTTAGCTTTATAAATTTAAGATAAAGCCTGCAAAAGGCTTTATCCGGTAGTTTTATTTATGTGCATCCCAAGCTAAGATAGTATTTCCCTCTTCGTCTTTTGCGATATCGCTCATGCCCATTATATTGTATCCGCAATCCACATAGTGAATCTCTCCGGTAACGCCGCTTGCAAGGTCGCTTAGCAGATACATAGCACTCTTGCCGACATCTTCGGTTGAAACGTTGCGCTTTAGCGGAGCGTTGCATTCGTTGTATTTAAGTATCATCTTAAAGTCGCCTATACCGCTTGCTGCTAACGTTTTGATAGGTCCTGCACTGATAGCGTTTACGCGGATATTTTTAGCCCCTAAATCATGCGCCAAGTATCTTACCGAGCTTTCAAGCGCAGCTTTTGCTACACCCATTACGTTGTAGTGAGGTACGAATTTAGGTCCGCCAAGATAGGTTAGAGTAAGCACTGCGCCGCCTTCTTTAAGCACAGGCATAACCGCTCTTGTAAGACTTAAAAGCGAATAAACCGAAGTTCCCATAGCGATATCAAACGCCTCTTTACTCGTATTTATAAACTCGCCCTCAAGCGCCTCTCTTGGAGCAAAAGCCACGGCATGAACGACGAAATCTATCTCGCCAAGATCGGCTCTTATCTTCTGGGCTAAGCCATTTAAATGCTCCTCGTTATTTACGTCAAGCTCATAGACAAATTTGCTTCCAAGCTCTTCTGCGATCGGTTCAACGCGCTTTTTAAGAGCGTCGTTTAGATATGTAAATGCAAGCTGCGCACCTTGAGCGTGACACGCTTCAGCGATTCCGTGAGCGATTGATTTAGCGTTTGCAACGCCTACTATAAGACCTTTTTTGCCCTTCATTATCATTATGTTCTCCTTAAAAATTTAAATTATAAAATTTAACATTATCCAACAAGTTATAATCATCACGAAATAAATTTGAATCTTTTAAAGCTAAATTTAGCGTATATACTACGGTTTTAAATTTCGGCAAAATCATTCAAATTTACTCGCGAGATGAAGCTTTTATTAAATTTAAAAAATTATGTGCATCCCAGCTTGCAGTACCTACCAAAACCCCTTTGCAACTTTTTATTTGTGCGATCTCGGCGATATTTTTAGCATTTACGCTTCCGCCATAAAGCAAAGGCGCAGTAGTTAAAGTAGATAAGAAATCTAAAATTTCAGCTATCTGCTCGTTTGTAGCGCTCTTGCCAGTACCTATAGCCCAGATCGGCTCGTAAGCTATAGTCAAATTTAAGTAGCCTAAATCGATATTTTCAAGCTGTTTTTTTAAAAATTCCTTTGTGCCGCCCGCCTCGTTTATCTCTAGGCTCTCGCCTATGCAATAAACTATATGCCAGCCGTTTTTTACCGCAAATTCAAATTTCGCTTTTAGCATCTCTTCGCACTCACCAAGCACCTCGCGCCTTTCAGAGTGCCCGATGAGAACGCAATTAATGCCAAATTCATCAAGCATCGCCTTGCCGATCTCGCCCGTAAATGCTCCGTTTTCACACGGATAGAAATTTTGCGCACCAAGAGTAAATTTATGCTTTTCATCCTCAAAAGCCGTAAATGGCGCAAATACTATCACATCGTCATTTGCACTCAAATTTTCATCTAAAATTTGAGCATACTGCTTAAAGCTAGCCCTTGTGTGATTGCATTTTAAATTTGCTGCGAATTTCACGATTCACGCGCCTTTCTAAGAGGTTTTATGCCAGGAAGCTCTTTGCCTTCGATTAGCTCAAGGCTAGCTCCGCCGCCTGTTGAGATAAAGGTCATCTCATCGGCATTGCCCGCACGCTCGACTACATCGGCGGTATCTCCGCCTCCTACAACAGTAGTGGCGTGAGTCTCGACGATCGCGTGACTCATCTTGATACTTCCCTTGCTAAATTTATCCATCTCAAAAACACCCATAGGACCGTTCCACCAGATAGTTTGAGCATCGGCTAATACCTCTTTAAAAAGCCTCGTTGAGGCAGGTCCTATATCAAGCCCCATCCAGCCGCTTGGAATTTCTTGAGCAGGCACGTATTTGACGGCACTGTCTTGTGAAAATGTCTGAGCCGCCACCACATCAACAGGCAAGTAAATTTTAACTCCAAGCTCTTTTCCCTTTTTTAAAATTTCTTTTGCGTCCTCTATGAGATCCTCTTCAAGAAGCGAATTTCCGATATTTTCGCCAAGAGCTTTTAAGAAAGTAAAAGCCATTCCGCCGCCGATTATTAGCTTATCCACACGCGGAAGTAGATTATGAAGCGCTTGAAGCTTGCCGCTTACTTTTGAGCCGCCCACAACGGCTACAAACGGACGTGAAGGATGTTTTATCAAATTTTGAGCGAAATTTATCTCTTTTTGCAGTAAAAATCCCGCAGCTTTGTGGTTATCGTCATAAAATTTAGTTATCGCTTCAACAGAAGCATGAGCTCTGTGACATACGCCAAATGCGTCATTTACGTAAAATTCGCCAAATTTTGCAAGCTCGCCGGCAAGAGTCTGGTCGTTTTTAGTTTCGCCTTTTTCAAAGCGCAAATTTTCAATCATCAAAATTTCGCCACTTTTTAAATTTGCAGCCTTACTTTTAGCGTCTTCGCCGATCACATCGCTTGCAAATTTCACATCCCTATCAAGAAGGCGAGAAAGCCTTTTAGCTACATTTTTAAGCGAAAATTTCTCTTCAAAGCCACTTTTCGGGCGACCGAGATGACTTGCTAAAACGATAGAGCAGCCGTGATCAAGGCAGTATCTTATGGTAGGAATTGCGGAGCGAATTCTCCTATCGTCGGTTATGTTTAAAAATTCATCCATAGGGACGTTAAAATCGCACCTTATAAAGACTTTTTTACCGTTAAGCTCAAGATCGTTTATCGATAATATATCGCTCATCTTTAAGCCTTTTTCATAGCATGAACAGCCATATCCACAAGGCGCTCCGAGTAGCCCCACTCGTTGTCATACCAAGCCATAACCTTTACCATGTCACCGCAAATAACTTGCGTAATATCGCTTGCAACGATAGAGCTATAGCTTGAAGTCATAAAGTCGCTTGATACTCTCTGATCGTCATCTACGAGCAAAATTCCTTTCATAGCGCCATTTGCAGCGTTTCTAAAGGCGTTATTTACATCTTCTACGCTTACTTCTTTATCCAAAACCACGGTTAAATCAACCATAGACACGTTAGCAACAGGCACCCTAACGCTTTGTCCGTGCATCTTGCCTTTAAGCTGAGGAAGTACTTTACTTATGGCTTTTGCGGCTCCGGTCGTAGTAGGTCCGATATTTAAAGCCGCAGCGCGAGAGCGTCTAAAATCTTTTGCTTTTACATCAACCAAGCTTTGCCCGTGGGTGTAGGCGTGAATCGTAGTCATAAGACCCTTTTTGATGCCAAATACGTCATCAAGCACCTTTGCGACAGGTCCAAGGCAGTTTGTAGTGCAGCTTGCGTTTGAGATGACGGCTTCACCTTTGTATTCGCTTTCATTTACGCCTATAACGTATGTAGGCGTATCATCCTTAGCAGGTGCGCTCATGATAACTTTTTTAATGCCGTTTTTAAGATAAGGTTCGCATTTTTCGGTAGTTAGATAAGCTCCCGTGCATTCAAGAACCACATCAGCCCCGCAACCGGCAAAATCAAGCTCGTTTGCGTCTCTTGTTGAAAAAACTCTAATTTTTTTACCGTTTACTTCGATATAATCATCACTAAGCACTTTTACATCTTGCTTAAATTCCCCATGCACGGTGTCGTATTTAAGCAGATATCTTGTCATATCTCTTTTTGCCGTGTCGTTTATAGCGACTAGTTCCACATCATCGCGCTGTAAGATTATGCGAGCGGCACACCTTCCGATTCTTCCAAAACCGTTGATCGCAATTTTAACCATATGTGTTCCTTAGTAGAAATTTGGCAAAATTTTACACATAAAGAACTTTAACCCTGCTTTATCACGGGAATTTTTGCTTAAGGCTCATCTTTCAACTCGTTTTTACCTCATTTTTGATAAGCTTTGCTTTTAAATTTACAAGGTTAAGGCGCAAGATGAAGTTGGCATTTTTCGGCGGAAGCTTTGATCCGCCGCATTTGGGGCACGATACGATAGTAAAGAGTGCTTTAAAGAGTCTTGATATAGATAAACTTATCATTATGCCTACATACATAAGCCCTTTTAAGAATGAATTTTCCGCTCCGCCCGAGCTTAGATTTAAGTGGATCAGTGAAATTTGGGGTGATTTAAAAGGCGTTGAGATAAGCAAATTCGAGATAGATCAAAACCGCCCTGTGCCCACGATAGAGAGTGTTTTACATCTTTATGAAATTTATGATATCAAGAAATTTTATCTGCTTATAGGTGCTGATCACCTTGAAAATTTACACAAATGGCACGATATAGATAGGCTTAAAGAGCTAGTGGAATTTGTTATCGCCCAGCGCGATAAAATCGAAATTCCAAAGATACTTCACAAGATGAATATGCACGTTGATATCTCCTCTTCGCAGATACGAGCAGATCTAGCGCAAGAGGGGCTGCCTGAAAAAATCAAAGATGAAGTTATAAAATTTTACCAAGGATTAAAATGCAAGAAAGAATCGACAAAATAGTAAAAATACTGGATGAGAAAAAGGCTGAGGCGATAGAAGTTTTTGATATGAGAGATCGTGATTATTTCGTTAAATTCGTAGTTATCGCAACGACGATGGGCGAAAGGCACGCTTATGCTTTAACGGACGATCTTAAAATAGGACTTAAGCCTTTTGGCGAAGAATTTTTGGGCATTGAAAGCTCTCCTGATTGGGTCGTAATCGATCTTGGCGATATCTTAGTGCATCTTTTAAGTCCTGAGCACCGAGCAAAATACAATATAGAAGAGTTTTTAGCAAAGCTAAAAGAGCAAAGAGAGTAGATAAATTTAGCTCTGTCAAGCTTGCACGGCTTTGAAATTTAGCTTTTGCCTGATCGCCGTGCAAGTAAAATAGATAAAAGAAGCGAATTTTGGAAAAGCTTGATTTTCTTTTTATCAAAACGCAAAGCATGATATCTTTTCTTGATATGCTTTACTTTGCAAGAGTTTTCTTGCTCGTTATCGCAATCATTATTTGCATTAAAATTTGGCTTAACAAAAATAGGAATTTAAAAGAGTATCTGTTTTGTCTTGGAATTTTAATAACTTCTCACATTATAACGCCACAAGCAAGAAAAGTCTTAGAGCTTGATGAGTGGGACAAGCTAAATTTCGTCTTTATTTTGCCTCCTAAATCAATTTTGACCCCAAATATCTTGTTTTTCTTCTTCATATCTTTATTTTTTTGGTATTATTTCAGAGATAATAAATTCAGGAGATAAAGTAAGATAAAATGGACACGATAGAGTTTAAGTTGGATAAATTTGACTTTACTTTAGGAGTTCAAAATGACGTTGTATCAATTCTAATCAACAAAAAACATCTTCTTGAAACAATAAAAAACTATGAAATTCCATTTGCCAACAGAGAAGGATATGAAAATTTAGCAGGCGGATACTCTTATCTTCATAAATACGACTTTCAAAGGCTATTCCTTAACGCAAATTTAGATGAAAAAGTAGTCTTGCTAGGCTGTCCGTGCGGCACGTATGAGTGCTGGTATCTGGAAGCTAAGCTTAAATTTGAAGAAGATAGCGTCATGCTTTGCGATTTTAAAAATAGACAAAGACGCGACTGGATCTATGATATAAGCTTTAAATTCGATAAAAAGCAGTTTGAAAGCGAGATTGCAAATATCAAAAATTTACTTATCCAAGAGCCTTGCGAAGAAAAGAAAAGCAAGTTCGCATTTGAAAACTAAATCCCAAACGAACAAGAGCTTAACTTGCCGCCTTCAAAGCCTTTCTTAAACCACTGCATTCTTTGTTTTGAGCTTCCGTGCGTAAACGAATCAGGAACCACGTGCCCTTGGTATTTTTTCTGAAGAGTATCATCGCCTATTGCGCTTGCGGCATTTAGCGCCTCTTCTATATCGCCGTCATCTAAAATTTGATACTTTTGCATATAATGAGCCCAAATTCCGGCATAACAATCCGCTTGAAGTTCAACTTTGACCTGAAGCGCGTTTTGCTTGCTTAAATCCTTGCTTTTTGCTTTTAGGTTGTGAATTTTGCCAAGCGTGCCCGTGATATTTTGGACGTGATGACCTATTTCATGAGCTATGACATAAGCCTGAGCAAAATCGCCGCCGGCCTTATGCTTGCTAGCAAGTTCGTCAAAAAAGCTAAGATCAAGATAGACCTTCTCATCGGCAGGACAATAAAACGGACCAACTTGTGAGCTTGCAAAACCGCATTTGCTAGAAACTGAATTTCTAAAAATAACAAGACTTGGCTCTTTGTATCTTGCTCCATGCTCGCTAAAAATTTTACTCCACACGCTCTCGGTTTCAGCCAAAACGGCAGAGACAAATTCTACCTTTTGACTCTCATTTGGATCATTTAAGCTCTTGCTTACGGAAGCTCCGCTTGGCTCAAGCAAGGCTAGCGGGTTAAATCCCATGAAGTAAGCCACGACACCGATAGCAAGCACAACCCGCCCGATATTTGAACCGAGCAAAAACCTAACAAGCGGCAAAAGAGCCCCCATGGATACACCGCCACCGCTTGTCCTTCTATCCTCGATATTTGAACTTCTTCTTCTGCCTTGCCATCTCATTTATCACCTCAACTTTATTAAATTTACAGATCTCGTAGCGATAATATATAAAATTTCAAGTCAAAATCGCTACGACAAATTATTTTATTCGGCTATCTTTTAGCCTTTTAGCCTCATCGCAAGAATGCTTCTCGCCAAGCTCGCACGCTCTTTCATAAAGCCTTAGCGCCTCTTTAGGCTTGGCTACTATACCCTCGGCTCCTTTTTCGTAGATATACCCAAGCGCGTAGCAAGCAAGCTGATCTTCGCCCTTGCAAGCCATATCGTAAAATTTCATCGCTTCAAGCAGATTAAACTGGGCACCGCTTCCTCGCTCATACATATAGCCTATGTTTGAGCAGCTATCTACATGTCCGTTTTGGCAAGCTAAATTTAGGTATTTAAAATAATTAGCCTCGTCTTTTTTATCTTTATACGCAAGTGCTAAGGCTTCGCATCCCACACCGTATCGTAGCTCGCAAGATCTCTCATAAAGCTCAAAAGCTCTGTTTTCGTCCTTCTTAACGCCAAGCCCGTAAGAGTACAAATACCCCAAATTCCAGCACCCGTCGCCTAAATTCATATCGCAAGCCTTGTGCATATAAAAGCTTGCTTTGGCATGATCGGGTGTTGATTTTAAAGAATACACAACCCCCGCATACGAACAGCCCTGCGCATTGTCAAGCGCGCAAGACTTCTTAAGAAGCGTTAAAATCCTCTCTTCGTTTATTTCGTTCATCTCTAAATTTAAAGCAAGCTTCAAACAAGCTTTAGCATCGTTTTTATCGCATTTTCTCTCAAGTTTAGCATAATCTTGTGAAGCAAATAAGGCTAGACAAAGCATTAAAAATAGCGCTATTTTTCTCAAATTTCATCCTTGTTTTGAATTTAAGTATTTTACAAAACAGCTGCTAAATGACAGATAAACGACTATATCAAAGCCAAAATTTAACCATAAAAAATCCGCTTATAAAAAGCCACATAAATAGCAAAAAGGCTAAAATAAACGGCTTTTTGCCCGCATTTAAAAGCACATCTTTTCTGATAGTCGTTCCAAGCGCACCCATAGCGATACAGAGCAAAATAGTGTCGATGAAGTTTATAGTAGGCAAAATTTGCTTTGGGAAAATAGGCAAAGAGCCCGCAAAAACGGTCGCCAAAAACCAAAGCGCAAAATAAGGCACGAAATTTTTTATACCGGAGCCCTTTTCTCCGCTTTGTCTAAAGCTAAAAATTCCAAGCATTAGTAAAAACGGAACGAGCATAAGCACTCTTAACATCTTCATGATCACAGCGCCTGCACCTGCGTTCTCGCCTATACCGGCTGCTGCTCCTATCACGTGAGCGACCTCGTGAAGCGTAGAACCCGTAAAAAGCCCCATAGTCGCTGCATCAAAGCCTAAAATTTCACTTCTAAATAAAATAGGATAGACAAACATCCCGATAGTTCCAAAAAGCACTACCGTACTAACCGCAACCGCCACGCGATCGCCATCTGCCTTGACTACGCTTTGAGTTGCAAGAACCGCCGCAGCTCCGCAAATAGAAGCGCCAGAACTTATAAGCGTAGCGCTTTTAGACTCTATGCCCATAGCTCGCCCAAGAAAAATACCTAAAAAAAATGTCGAAAAAACCACTATAAAAGCTATCAAAACACCCAAAAATCCAACCTCATAGATATCTTGAAGCGTTAATCTAAATCCAAAAAGTATGATACCAAGTCTTAAAATTTGCTTTGTAGCTATGGTTAAAATTCCGCTATCTTTAAGTATCATAACGGCCGATTTGAAGCTATTTCCGATAATCATACCAAGCAAAATAGCTATAATAAGCGGACTTAGCTGAAACGTCTTAACAAAATCCAAATTTGACGCAAAATAAGCCGCTATAGCTAACCCAAGCAGCAAAAAAACGGCTTTGATTTTCATTGTATTCATATTGCAACCTTAAAAAAGGAAGAATTTTAACAAAATATGCTGAATTTGAAATTTGATAATATTTTTAAGCGGTTAAAGTAGTCCCGCAGTAAAACTATATAACTCTGCGGGCTAATAGCTACTTACATCCTATCCTTAGCGCTTATCCCCATAAGCGCTAAAGCGGTTTTTATCGAGAGGGCTACGACTGCAAAGAGTTTTAGTAACTCATCTTCATTTTGGCTTCCTACAACGCGGTTTTCGTTATAAAATTTATGAAAATTTGCGGCAAGCGATTTTAGATAGTCGCAAATTTTCTGCATTGCACGAGCGTTAAACGCATCTACAAGCACATCGTTTAAAGAAAGGGCTTCAAAAAGTAAATTCTTAGCGTCATCATTCAAGCTCTTAAACTCAATGTTATTTACGTCGTCTATACTTTTATCCGCTTTTGCAAAAATTTGATTCACGCGCGCATGAGCGTAGTTGATATAAAAAATCGGATTTGAGCTATCTTCTCGCTTTAGTTCATCCACATCAAATTCAAGATGCGTGTCGCTTTTCTTACTTAAAAACATAAACCTAAGCGCTTCATACCCTATCTCAGCAGTTACATCGCTCATAAGCACCACATTGCCCGAGCGCTTGCTCATCTTAAACTGCTCGCCGTTTTTAAGAAGTGATACCATCTGAGTTAGCAGCACCTCAAGCCTGCTTTCATCATAGCCTAAAAAGTGTATCGCGGCTTTCATTCTGGCGATATATCCGTGATGATCGGCACCCCAGATGTTGATATACCTGTCATATCCGCGCTCAAATTTATCATTGTGATAGACTATGTCGCCCGCAAGGTAGGTTTCGCGCCCATCTTCCCTAACTATCACACGATCTTTTTCATCTCCCGCTTCGCTTGATCTTATCCAAATTTTACCTTCATCCTCATAGATGCCGCCGCATTTTTTAAGCTTTTCAAGAGTGGTTTGAAGCTTGTTATAATAACTTCTCTCGCTAGCCCAATTATCTATAAAAATTTTTGCTTCAGCCAAATTTTGTTTGATGAGACCCAACACTATATCCTTGCCAAACTCTGCAAGCTCTAAATTTCTACTTTCATCATAAAAAATTTCTTTGCCGAATTTATCGTTTGCTTCGCGTGCGATATCTAAGATATAGTCACCCCTATAATACTTTTCAGGATAATTTACTTCTTCTTTAAAAAGCTCTTCGCGAGCCCTAAGACTTATGGAAATTCCAAGCAGGTCTATTTGGTTGCCTGCGTCGTTTATATAGTACTCAGTCGTGATATCCTTGCTGATATAAGCTCCTACGCGAGCTAATGTATCGCCAAATACGGCACCTCTTACATGTCCGATATGAAGCGGTCCTGTTGGATTAGCACTTACATACTCTATCAGTATCTTTTCTCTATCCGCTCCGCCTTTTGCGAAATTTTGAGGATCTGCAAGGCTATCGCTGGCAAGTCTATCTAAAAATTTGCTATTTAATTTAAAATTTATATATCCGTTTAGTGTGCTTGCTTCAAGAATTTCGCTACCGCTAAATTTAGAAACGATCTCTTCGGCTATGATTTTTGGAGATTTCTTAAGCTCTTTTGCAAGAGAAAAAGCAAGAGGCGTGGCATAATGCGCCAAACTCTTGTCTTTTGGCTTTTCTAATACAAAATCATCACTTATGTATTTTTTTATCTCATCTATGACTAAATTTTTCACTCTTATCCTCAGGCGTTCTTAGTTGTCTCGTCAGCCTTAGTAGCGGTTAGCGTATCTTCTTTTTTCTCTTCGACTTTTTCTATATTTTCAGCTTTTTTATCGTCACTTTCCATCTCTGATTTAAAGCTTTTTATGCCCTTACCAAGTCCCTTTGCAAGTTCAGGTATCTTCTTTGCACCAAATAGCAATACGACTATAAGAAGTATTATAAGTAGTTGTTGGACGCTTGGACCCATTTTCTCTCCTTTAAATTTTTCGTAATCTTATCATAAATTTTAGCAATCTATCCAATTATTAATGGTTTGACGCAAATTTATATTCGCACTTTTTAGCTTCATTGATTTTAAAATCGCTCTTAAATTTTCATAACTTTTTTCTACATCATCATTAATAAGCAAATAGTCATACTCCAAGATGTGCTCCATCTCGCCGGCTGCGTTCATAAGGCGATTTTCTATCATTTCGGCAGTATCGGTTCCCCTGCCTTCAAGCCTACGTCTAAGTTCTTTTTTATCCGTTGTCGTGATAAAAACGGAGGTGATCAAATTTGCAAATTTCTCTTTGGTTAAATGAAACCCCTGAACATCAACGTCAAACACGACTATTTTGCCCTCATTTAATGCCGCAAGAACAGGTTTTAGAGAAGTTCCGTAATAGTTTTTATGAACATTTGCCCATTCTAAAAAGCTTCCCTCTTCAATACCCTTCTTAAACTCATCTTCGCTTATATAGTAATAATTCACTCCGTCTTTTTCACCATCTCTTATCTTTCTAGTGGTAGATGAAATAGAAAAATATAAATTGCTCTCTTCAGCCAAAAGCCTGTTTAAAAGAGTGCTTTTACCGCTTCCGCTTGGACCGCTGATGATTAAAATTTGTCCTTTCAAATTCACTTTTCCTCAAACGTTATATTTATCTTTATATTCATGCCTTTTAGCGCGTCTTTTATAGAGCTTACGCTTAGCGAAGTAGCGATATGCTCGGTGATTTTATGAGTTAGTTCGTTTTTTACATCTGTTTGGTTTATTTGCACCGCTTCTTCGTTGCTTTCTTCAAGAGCTCGTTTGATCTCGGTTTCGCTTATCTGATCGATATTTTCATAATCCGATCCGTCAGATTGATAAATTTTAAAATCTTCAATTTCCGCTTTGCTAGAAGCCTCTTCATCTTTGGTCGCAACGAACTCTTCTTGCTCTTTTATCTCAAATTCCACTTCGTTTGTAATATCAAATTTTTCATCATCTAATTCACTGTCAAATTCATCAGGCAACTCAAGCTTTTGAGCGAAATTTTGTATATCCTCTTTTGCGGTTTCATCTAAAGATTCTTTATTGACACTAAACTGCTCAAACTCTTCTTGCAGCTCTTCTTCAAATTTAGCATCTAAATTTTCTATCTCGTCTATATCGTTTTTAATGCTTTCTATCACATCAAGCTCTTCGTCATACGAAGGTGAAGTAAGCTCGCTCATTAACTCGTCGAATTTTTCCTCTTTAGGCTCTGCTTTGTCCTCTTCATCTTGCTTTAAAGGCTCATCGCTAAAGTCAAATTCTTTTAACAACTCCTCTTCGCGGGCTAGCATTTCAGCCTGCATAGCTTCATCTTCTGTTTGACTTAAGTTCTCATCCTCGGCAACTTCTTTAGGCATATCATCAATTGATTTTACAAGCTCGCTTAGCTGCTTAGTTAGTTCATCATCTTTTAAATTCGGTTCATCAAAGCCATCTTCATGGAATTCAGAACCCAAATCCAAATCATCAAGAGCAAATTCTTTATCTTGCACCTCATCAATCTCAGGCAGATCATCATCAAACATCTTATCGTCAAACTCATCTATAAATTCGCTCTCTTCAAGAGGCGCTACGAATTCCTGAGTATCTTTAAATTCTTCAATCTCACTTAGCTCTTCTTCTTTTGGGCTTAATTTTTCCATCACAGATACGAATTCCGTCGGTAAAAAAGGCTTAAATAAGACTTTATCTGCACCGGCAAATTCAGGTGAGTTCTTTGAAGCAAGGTATAAAATTTTATCTGCAAGGTTTTTTAAATCAACATCCTCTATCTGAGTGTCGCTATCAATAATGAGCACGTCAAAAAGTCCGCTATCAAGCATGTCTAAACTTGCAACCTCGACATATTCGCAACCCATTTTGCTTAAACTAAGCGTAGCCAAGCGGGAAACTGCGGGATTGTTATTAACAAGCGCGACTTTCATGAAGACTCCTTTGAAAAAACCTTAAGAAGGTATTTTAAGATATTTTTGATTACTCTTAGCTTAGTTTAAAAAACAAAGAGGGCATGTCGTTTATCACTCTAAGCATAAGCTCACTAAAAAGCTCCATCATACCCGTTAAAATAGCTATAAGCACGACAAAGCCTATAACTATTTTGATAGGATAGCCTACGACTAGCAGGTTAAACTGCGGCATGGTTTTCATAAGCATCCCAAAGATAAGATCAGACAGCAAGGAAAGCGCAAGGATAGGAAACGACATGATAAAACCGAACATAAAGAGATTTATCATGGATTTTGAAGTGTAGTGGACTATATTTGCGCTTGGGTAAAATTCGCCAAGCGGTATATGAGTGAGTGAATTTGCGAAAAATAGCAACAAAAGATGATGTCCGTCAAATGCCAAGAACGTCATCAAGGCAAGAAAATTTATGATATTTGACATCACGGGCGAGTTTATGCCTGTCTGAGGATCAAGCACACTAGCCATAGAAAATCCCATAACCATAGAAATTTGCTCGCCGGCAAGCTGAAGTATGCCAAATACGATGGTTACAAGCAGTCCTGCACAAAGTCCGAGCATAAGTTCGCTTAAAATTTCAACTGCAAGATAGTAAATTTCGCCGTTTTTAACGCTTGCTACGGGAAATAAAAAAATCGTTAGAAAAAACGTTAAAGCGGTTTTTGCAGAAATTGGAATTTGAGAGTGTCCAAAAAACGGGAAAAACACCATAAGCCCGCTTAATCTGGCAAATAACAGCATAAAGGTTATCACTCTATCGGTGCCGAAAAATTGAACTATCTCCATACCGCTCTTTTAAAATTTTTATCTATTTTACAAAATTTTACTTTGTTTTGGCTTGAAATTTTAAATTTGCAACAAGAGATTTAAGCCCTATTTTGAGCCTAAAAACTGCTTTATAGTTTCTACTTTGTTAAAGTATTTTTATAATCTTAGGCTTGAGACCACCTTAAAGTAAGACTACGAGTTATTTGTTTAAGCGCTAAAATAGACCGAAATTAAAGGCCTTTACGACATTTAATAAGAAATATGGGCTTACTCTTTGACTTTTGATTTTAAAAATTTATATGAAATTTGAGCGTTTATGGCTTATATATACAAAAACAATATATAGATAAAAGAATATACTAAATGGAAATTTTTGCTAGCTCTTTGTTGTCAAGCCTATATTGATTATCGCACTTTGCGGCTAAGTCGTTATCGTGAGTTACTAGCACAAGTGCGGCATCGTTTGTCTTGATATACTCAAAAAGAGTTTGCATTACGTCATTTGCAGTTTGTTTGTCTAAATTTCCGGTAGGCTCGTCGGCAAATATTATTTTTGGCTTTTTACATAGCACTCTAGCGATACTCACGCGCTGCTGCTGCCCTCCGCTCAATTCGCCTACTTTTTGATTTAAAACTTCTTTGATTTTTAAATTTTCGAGGATATTTTCATCTATATTTTGACCCGATAAAATTCCTGCAAGTTCGATATTTTCCCTTGCGTTAAAGCCTTTAAACAGATAGTGCGCTTGAAAAATAATTCCGAAATCAAGTCTGCGAATCTGCAAAAGTTCGTTTGAAGAGAGATCATAAAGCGACTTGCCTTTATAAAAAACCTCGCCTGTTTTAGGCTTAAGCAGTGTTGAAAGTATATGAAGTATAGTTGATTTCCCGCATCCGCTTACGCCTAAAATTGCCGAGCTTTCGCGGGAATTTAAAGATATATTGACATTTTCAAAGAGCGTATAATCATACGCAAAGCTAAGATCTACGCCCTTTAAAATTTCCATTTTTAAGCCATTTGCGCCGCAACTTCCGCCGCAAAATCTTCGTTTTTCTTCTCCAAGCCTTCGCCAAGCTCAAATCTAACGTATTTTACGATCTCGATTTTACCGCCAAGCTCTTTGCTCTTTTCAGTTATTACTTGCTCAACAGTTTTCTTATCATCCATTACGTAAAATTGGCCTAAAAGAGTAAGTCTTTGATCTAGTACGGTATTGTCAGCAAAAAATCTTTCGATCTTGCCAGGTATGATTTTATCCCAAATTTTCTCAGGCTTACCTTCAGCTTTTAACTCTTCTTTTATCGCGTCTTCGGCTTTTGCTATCACATCATCGGTAAGTTGTAACCTACTTGCGTAACTTGGGATGTGGTGAAGCGGTTTGCCAAGGCGAACCAGCTCTTCATTGTCTTTTTCAAGCTCAGCTTTAAGAGCGATAAATTCTTTTTCGACAAATTCTCTATCAAGATCTTTGTAGCTTATCACGCTTGGCTTCATAGCGGCTGCATGCATACATAAATTTCTTATGAAATCCTCTGCTTTTTGAGCTGTTTGAGCGCTATCGCAAGCTGCAGCAATAATAACGCCGACACGTCCGTTTGAATGCACATATCCGTTTACTACGCCGTTGTCATCTACTTTAACCGTCTCAAAGCGTCTTACTACCAAATTTTCGCCGATTGTAGCGATTTGACCCTTGAAATAATCTTCAAATTTAACACCGTTTATAACGCTCTCATTGAGGCTTTCTACGCTAGAGATAGAGTTTGCTTGGATATGAGCGGTAGTGTCTTTTGTGAGGTTTTGAAACTGAACGTTTTTGGCAACGAAATCGGTTTCTGAATTTATCTCCGTGATAGTTGCTTTCTTGCAGTGTTCGCATACTTCAACCGTTACAAGACCCTCGCTTGCAAGTCTGTCGGCTTTTTTAGCGGCTTGTCCAAGACCTTTTTCGCGAAGTATATCTACGGCTTTTTCCATATCGCCGTTAGCTTCGGCTAAAGCCTTTTTACAATCCATCATCCCAGCTCCGGTTGCTTCACGAAGCTCTTTTACCATTTGTGCGGTTATTTCCATTATTCTTCATCCTCCGCTTCAAATTCTTCTTCGCTAAATGCCTCTTCTAGCACAGCATCTTTCTCATCTTGAGTAACCTCTTCTTTACCTTCTTCGGCTACGCCGCCGTCTTTTTCAAGTTGTGAGCGTCCTTCGATGATAGCCTCAGCCATCTCTTGGCAGAAAAGTTGCACCGAGCGGATAGCATCGTCGTTCCCTGGAATTGGATAGTCGATTACGTCAGGATCGCAGTTTGTATCGATTGGTGCAACTACAGGGATTTTTAGTCTGTTTGCTTCTTGGACTGCTATTTTTTCTTTAACTGTATCGATAACAAAGATCATATCAGGTGGAGTTTTCATATTTCTAATTCCGCCAAGGTAGGCTACAAGCTTCTCTTTTTTTCTTCTTAGCATCAAAGCTTCTTTTTTGGTTAGAAGATTGATTGAGCCATCCTCTTCCATAGCTTCGATAACTTCAAGCTTGCGTATGCTTTGGCGGATTGTTCCGAAGTTTGTCATCATACCGCCAAGCCAGCGGTGATTTACGTATGGCATTCCGCATTTTTCAGCATATTCGCCAACTGTTTGACCGGCTTGTTTTTTTGTTCCGACAAAAAGGATAGTTTTGCCCTCTGCCGCTGCATCACGAACGATGTTGTATGTGTAGCGGAAGTAGCGGATAGTTTTTTGTAGATCTATAATGTAGATACCTTTTCTCTCGCCAAAAATGAATTTTTTCATCTTTGGATTCCATCTGCGTGTTTGGTGTCCAAAATGAACGCCGCACTCTAGCAAATCTCTCATTGTTACCATATTGGTTCTCCTTGTGCTCTATCGAGCGAAATTTAGGTTTCTCCTCCACACCCATTAACGACAAATTTGCACCTGTCGCAACCAAATTTTAGGATTGGTGTGTGTGAATTGAAGCTTGGATTATACTGAAAGCAAGATAAAATTAAGCTAAATTTTATGAATAGGCTTTGGTTAAAAGCAAAATTCTTAGTAAATTTTAATTATCAAAATTTACAGGCCCCAGCACATTAAACTAGAGCCTATAAATTTCAAACACAATCGCAAATTTACTATCACGGTCGCAATAAAATCACTCGAAAAATCCTTTTTTAACAATCTCTTTATCTTTCACGCAAAACTCGCCTTTTGCGATTACATCTTGAACGCTCATATCTTCATCAAAGCTTGTAAAGTCAGCGTCAAATCCGACTTTGATCTCGCCCTTGCCCTCTAAATTTAAAAATTTAGCCACGTTTTTTCCCATCAAAGCAAAAGCCTGTGTGTGAGTTAAAATTTTGTTTTTAACCACATCTCTTAGTACGTCTAAATTTGCGCTGCAACTTGCACATCCGTATCCGACCAGAGCGCCACTTTCATCAAATTTAGGCACGCTTCCGTTGCCATCAGAGCTCATCGTCATCATGTCTAGTTTCAAGCCCTTTTCGATGCCGTAAGCGATCACCTCATGAAGCGGAGCAAACTGACTTCCGCCGCTTGTGATATCAAAAAATCCGCCCATCTTTTGTAGTTTCAAGCACTCATCAAAGAGATCTTTTGTTCTGGCACAATGTGTCGGAGAGAAGTACTGAACAAGAAATTCGCAGTCTTTTAGTATCCTAAACACTGCATCAAGCTTGCTGGATAGTCCGCCCATATGCATATGCATCACGCCGCCCTTTTTAGATATCATGCCACCTATTCTTATCTGAGTTAGGATCTTGATAAGCTCTTCATCGGTCGGATAACTGCTTCTGTTATCCGACATTGCGATTTTAACGCCTCTAACTTTATCGATTAGCACTAAGTCTTTAGTAATACTTCCCGTAAAAGTAACAGTCGGCGTAGCGTATGAACCTGTATGGATAAATGTCGAAATTCCTTCAAATTCAAGCGCTTTTGCTTTGGAGTAAAGATTTTCAAGACTTCTGGTACAGCCATCAGTGCCTAAAACTCCAACGACAGTCGTGATACCATGCTTTACGATCTCGCTTAACTTAATTTCAGGAGTTCTTGAGTGATATCCCGCTTCGCCTCCTCCACCCGTGATATGGACGTGCTGATCGATTAGTCCGGGAGCTAAAATTTTGCCTTTAAGATCATAAGTTTCAAGGTTTTCACAGCGAAAATCAAGCCCCTTGCCGATAGCTAAAATTTTACCTCCACCGACAAGCACATCGCTATCTCCGACATGCTCAGGGGTAAATAAATTTGCATTTTTAAGTAGTAGCATGCTAACTCCTTTAAATTTCAAATGTAGATTTTTTATTTTAGCAAATTTAAAGAAATTTTAGCCTTTATGCAAAATTAAATCAAAGCTTTCCAAGCTCCATAAACATCAAATTTTCACAGCTTTGCTCATCGCCTAGATCACAGCCTTGCTTAAAAAACTCCTTAGCCTTTTCTCTATCTTGCTTCATGTGAGCTTTGGCCTTCGAATTTGTATTTAGCGCACCTACGTTATAACAGCCTCTTGCGTGATGCATCTCGCAGGCTTTAGCGTGAAACTCTTCGGCTCTTTTGAAATTTAGCTCAATCCCTTGCCCTCTTACATAAGAGCGCGCAAGCTCGTAGCAACCTTCAGGAGTGCCGTATTCGCAAGCTTTTTTAAAAAATTCATTGCCTACTTTTTTATCTTCTTTTATGCCTTCGCCTTTGAAGTTAAACACGCCTAAGTTAAAGCACGCCATGCCGTCTTCGCCACCGCAAGCTTTCGTTAGAAGCGTAACAGCCTTTGCGTAATCCTTCAAATCGCTATAAACCATAGCAAGGTTATAACAGCCATAGACATTATCGCCGTTGCAAGCTTTCTCATAGAGGCTTACAGCCTTTTGCATGTCGTATTTAACGCCTCTTTCGTTTTCATACATGGCGCCAAGGTTATAACATCCCTGCATATCGCCCTCATCGCAAGCCTTCTCATAAAGCTTCGCCGCCTCTTCGTATCTGCCCTCTACATAAGCATCATCGGCTTTATTTAAAGTCGAGGCAAAAAGCGCTCCTGCACAAACCATCATGCAAATAATCTTTTTCAAATTTGTCCTTTGTGTGAAATTTTAAGGACGTGATATTAACAAATCATCTCTTTTTAGTGGATTAAATTTATCGTTTATTTTAGATTTTGAGCCTTATCGCAGCTTGATTTAGCTCCAAGAGCGCATGCTCTTTCGTGATAAAGAAGCGATTTTTGTATGTCTTTTGGCGCACCCTCGCCTTTTTCATGCATCTTTGCCGCCATAACGCAGCTTGAAGCCGTCTCAAGCTCGCATGCCCGCTCGTAAAATTTAAGCGCCTGCACATGATCTTTTATGACACCGTTTCCGTAGTAGTGCAAATTCGCTAAGACTATGCAGCTATACGAGATCTCGCCATCACAAGCTTGCATGGCAAATTTCGCAGCAAACGCGAAGTCTTGCTTAACCCCTCTGCCCTCATAATAAGCGCCCGCAAGTCTATCACAGCCTAGTAAATTTCCACCTTCGCAGGCTTTTTGATATAACTTCACGGCATTTTCATGCTTAAGCTTATCGTTTGAAAAGTAAAAATTCCCAAGCATAATACAAGAGTCTAAAAGCCCGCTATCGCAAGACTTTGTTAGAATTTCTATCGCGGCTTTTTCATCTCCTATGCGAAAGAGTCTTTGCGCTTCTTGCAGCTGCGCGCCAAAAAGAGTAAAGGCTAATAAAACAATCAAAGCTATCTTTTTCATTATCTCACCCGCTTAATTGCACTTCCTCTTCAATCTTCATCAAATTTATAAAAATTTGTCTTATATTTTCGCGCTCATCTTCGCTTAATGAAATTTGCTCGCGGTTTAAGAATTCCTTTACCAAAGCTTCGTTTTGAAGTCTTTCCACTCCAAATTTCTTGGCGTTTTGAATTATTTTTACCACTCTTAAATCCTTAGGCGCAAATGCTTCATATCCCATTATGCAGTCCTTGAAGTATCTTAAAAAATAAAATTATAAAACAACAAAACTGAATTATCAAAGCAAAAAGAGGCGATCGGAACCAGTCCGATCGGTAAGTAAGATTATTTATTTACTTTTATTACAAGGCTAGCGTCAAGCTCTTCTTTGTCGCATTTTTTAGGATCTGCGTAAGCCGTCTCGTGCTTGGCTTGAAATAGCCAATTTCCCTCTTTGATAGCTATAACTTCGATCACCCCTTGAAGGTCGGTCGTGCCAAAAAATGTATATTTACCCTCAGGAAATCCCTCAATCACGCCCGTAACCTTAGCCACTTTCGCAGGTTTGCCGTTAGCGAAAAATTGCAATTTAAAAGGAGTATCAACCTTGATCTTCGTAACATCGCTTAGAGGCACGATTTCTACGATCTGACCTATCGGCTTATAGATGAAGTCCTCCACTTGATCGCCTTCTACGATTATGCTTTTAGCCGTTCTAGCGTGAAATCCGCAAGATTCAACGTTTTTTACATTTTCTTTATGTCCGTCTTGATGCCACTTGCCGTCCTTATCTTTTGACCAAAATGTAGGTTTATAGTCGCCCGCCAGCACATAAGAGCCTTTTTTGAGCTTTTCGCCCTCATAGTGATAGTTTTCGCCGGCTTGCTTTAAAACGGTTTTAGCACCGCTTTTATCCACGATATATAGCGGATCAAACAGTCCTACACGCTTATCTTCGATCTTTTCAGGCATAGGAAAACCGTGTCCATAGCCTATATCTGCGCTAAATTTGTCCGCATTTTTACCCGTTACCCAAAAATCATGTGCAAAAGCACCGCTTAACGCACCTGCTACGACTAAAGAAGTTAATATCTTCTTCATTACTATCTCCTTGTGAAATTTTAAGATTGGACAGGTTGAGTATAACATAACTGATAATTAAAATCAAGTTTTTTGGGCTAAAAAATTAAATAATAATTTTAAATGAGAAATACAACAAAATTTAAGAATAAAATAGAAAAATAGAATAAAAAGCTTAAAATTCCTTACCTTGCAAAGCTTATTAATAATTCTACAAATTTGCGTATTTAAATTTAATAAGCAATATCTGATCAATAATCAAGCAGCTAAGCTTAATCGCTATCTTGTCATAATAAAACCGGCAAATCTTCCCGTAACTCGCTCTCTACGATAAGAAAAATACCTCTCATCGCAATGCGTGCAAATTTCATCAAATTTTACGCTCTTTACGCCAAGTTCACTAAATTCATCAGCCAAAGCGGCGTTTATATAAAATTTCCCATCGTTTTTGTATCTATTAAACTCGCCAAGATCAAGCCCGCTTATATCATAACAACCGCCTTTGATATTTGGTCCAACAAAAACGCTTAAATTTTGCTCGCTGCACCCAAATTCGCGCTTCATTAAATTTACGGTATTGGTGCAAATCTTACTTACGGTTCCCGCTCTTCCCGCATGGATAGCAGCCACAACCTCACGCACTTCATCCACAATCAAAATAGGCGAGCAGTCAGCCACCAAAACGCAAAGCGCAACGCCTTTTAAATTTGTGATTATGCCGTCGCAAGGCGCTATTTCATCATCTAAATTTCTAATTACTTCTACTCGGTTTGAGTGAATTTGACGCATGAATTTTAGATTTCTTATCTCCACACCAAGCAAATTCGCTAAAATTTTGCGATTTTTAGCCACGTTTTTAGCCTCGTCTCCTACATGATCGCCTAAATTTAAGCCTTCATAATCCCCTACGCTCACTCCGCCAAATTTGCTAGTAAATCCGCCGTAAAAACGCTCATCATCAAATACTAAATTTACACCGACATCTTGCATAAAGACTCTTAATAAAGACTTGCGATATGATCTATCTCTTCCCAACTCATCTGCTTTTTAAAGCCAAGCTGGTGAGCCACGTAGCGCGCTAAAAGATCGCTTTCGATATTTACTCTTCGGCCTATTTTAAACTCGCTAAAAAGGCTCTCGCGAAACGTTATAGGAATGATCGTTAGGCGCACTCCGTTTGGCGTAACCTCATTTATCGTAAGGCTTACTCCATCCACGCAGATACTGCCCTTATTTGCCATTAAGTGCATGATATCTCGCGGCAAATTTATATAAAAATCCACTCCGTTTTCATGCCTAACTATCTTTGAAATTTCGCCTAGCGCATCGATATGACCTTGCACCAAATGCCCATCCACTCTATCGCTAAGCCTCATAGCAGGCTCCATATGAACCCGCCCTTTTAAATTTTCAGTCGCTATAACGGCTCTGGTTTCCGCACTTAGCTCCACGCTAAAGCCATCGCTAAAAAGCTCTATCACGCTTAAGCAAGCGCCGTTTACCGCGATACTATCGCCTAGATTTGGTCTATGTTTCGCCTTTAGTCTAAGCTTGTTTTGAGAGTAGCTAACAACCTCGGCTATCTCGCGAATAAGTCCGTTAAACATAATTTAGCCTTTAAATTTTTAAAAATTTTACTAAATTTCTACTCACAGCAAGCTTATTTACAAAAGATAAGAAGTAGGCTCTAAAATTTAGAGCCTAAGAATTTAATATCGTCTAACCGATAAATAAGGGGTTTCAGAGTGCATACTCATCTCGTTTTTCTCTCTGAAATCAATAAATTCGCTCTCGCTTAATTTTTTGATATTTGCTATCGTCATCTTAAGTGGAGTGATCCCTGATAGCGGATCCGGATCATCTGCGTTTGCAAGCTCGTTTCCATCCGCCTCGCTATAATGAAACGTCGTAAATATAGTTCCATCTTTCAGATCGGGGTTTATGCGAAGTTTTGCGGCTATCTTGCCTCGTTTGTTTTCTACAAGAGCGTAACATCCTTCATCAAGCTCGCGCTCTCTAGCTATATCGGGGCTTACTTCTATAAGCGCGCCCTCCATGCCTGCTCCATACTCAAGCGCAGGGCACTCTCTAGTCATAGTTCCCGTATGATAGTGATATACCTTTCTTCCCGTGGTGAAAAGACAAGGATAAACCTCATCCGGAATTTCGCTAAGTGCGCCACTTCCCACCGGATAATCGCTAGGGATATCAAATTTTTGTCTAAATTCCGCTTCAGCCTTTGCGCGACTTGCTTTATCATCTACGTAAAGCACCGGCACAAGGCGAAATTTGCCGTCAGGAAGCATGGATTTTTTATCGGTGTAAAGATCAGGCGTTCCCGCATGCTCTTCATCAGGACAAGGCCAGCTTATACCGCCGAGTTTTTCAAGCCTATAGTAGCTTATACCGCCAAAAAATTTAGGCATAAGCTCACGCAGTTCGTTCCAAATTTGCTCCGCGTCGTTAAATTTAAAGCCCTCAAGCCCCATGCGATTAGCGATATTGCAAACCACCTTCCAGTCAGGTTCAACTCCGCTTATAGGCTCGCTTGCTTTTCTTGTTCGCTGAACCCTGCGAGAGGTGTTGATAAACGTTCCGTCTTTTTCGCCCCAACCTGCTGCTGGCAAGACCACATCGGCTTTTTGAGCGCTTTCGGTTAGGAACAAATCCTGCACGATAAAGCAGTCAAGATGATGAACCGCATGCACAAAGTGCTCCGTCCAAGGGTCGCTCATCACAGGATTTTCACCAAATACATAAAGCAGCTTAAGCTCGCCGCTATCCATCTTTTCAGGAGCTTGCGTTAGCTTAATTCCCGGAGTTGGATTTAGCTCAAAATGCCAAATTTTACGCGCTTGCTCTTGTGCATACTCGCTGTTTACGGCACCTGCTGGGATGACGTTTGGAAGTGCACCCATATCACAAGCTCCCTGAACGTTATTTTGCCCGCGAAGCGGATTTACTCCTGCACCTTTTTTACCTAAATTTCCTGTTATAAGAGCCAAATTTGATAAAGAAAATACATTTGATGTGCCGTCGGTAAACTGAGTAATGCCCATAGTATAACAAATCGCTGCCGCATCGGCTTTGGCATACATTCTGGCAGCCTGTATAATAAGCTCTTTTTTAACTCCCGTTTCAGCCTCGTATCGCTCCGGCGTGAAGTCCTTAACGGCTTCTTTTAAGTACTCAAAACCGTGAGTATAGTTTTTGATAAATTCATCATCGCATAAATTTTCATTTATGATTAAATTTATCATCGTATTTAGCGTTTTTATATTTGATCCGATCGGAATTTGCATGTATATATCGGCTTTTTTTGCCATATCGGTGCGTTTTGGATCAATTACTATCATTTTAGCACCGCGCTCCAAGCCTCTTTGCATCTGCATCGCTATGATCGGATGGCACTCGCTCGTGTTCGTGCCTATTAGCAAAAACACATCGGTATCGGTAGCAAATTCAACTAAATCGTTTGTCATCGTTCCGTTTCCAAGTGTACTGGCAAGACCTGCCACAGTCGGAGCGTGTCAAAGACGAGCGCAGTGATCTACGTTGTTGCTTCCTTGAGCGCGAAAGAATTTTTGAAAAACATAGTTATCTTCGTTGTTTGAGCGAGCGGAACTAAAGCCCATTATCGAATTTGGACCGTATTTTTCAACCGTGCTCTTAAATTTATCGGCGATAAATTCATAAGCCTCGTCAAAACTTACCTCTTCAAGCTCACCGTGCTTATCGTAAACCCCGTTTCTTTTACGGATCATAGGCTTCGTTAAGCGTTTTGGAGAATTTACAAACTCCCAGCCAAACATACCTTTTAAGCAAAGTTCGCCGTCATTTACATGATGCTTTTCAGTCGGCTTTGCACCTGTGATTCTGCCGTTTTCAACGATCAGATCAATACCGCAACCCGTGCCGCAATATGGACAGGTGGTTTTTACAATGGTTTGCATATTCACTCCCCCTTTCTAAAATTATTAAATTTATATACGAAAAATATTATACTCCTAAAAAAATAAATTTAATTTTAAAATTAATTATTTTATTTAAAAAAATTTTAAGTAATATGCTAAATTTGCATATTATATATTGCTTTATTTTACGATATATTAGTATTTAATTAACTTAGTGTTTAGATATATTTCAACATAAGATATAAGTATATGTTTTAAATATTTTGTTGTATCTTTAAAATTTTAAAATATAAAAAGAATCTATTTACTTAAGTTTATATATTAACTTTTATATTTTATATTTATATTGATTAATAAGAATATTTCAGATAATCTGTTTTGATTAATAAAGCGTTTTATCTGATTAAGATAAAATACAAAAATTTATTACAAACAGAGAAAAAAGTGAAAACATCTCGTTTAGGCCTATTAGAAACGCAAACCATGGATATACTAAGCAAGGCCGAGCTATCTAAATTTAAGCACGAAACCCTAAAAAAAGGCTGCATCCTTTATAGCGATTTCGTAAAAATCATAATCTTTAAAAGCGGATCTGCAAAGCTATCGTTTTTTGAAGACGGAGAAGAATTTATCATATATCACTTACAAAAAAACAACATCACCATACTTGATGACACCTGCGCTATTGAAATTTTAGAAGATAGCGAAATTTACTCCATAGAAACTCAAAATATAGAAGAGATGCTGCAAAATCACGAATTTACAAAAGGTCTTTATCAGACAATGCTAAACATAACTTTATTGCAAAGACAGATAATAAAATCGATATTGTTTGAAGATGCAAAAGGTCGCATATCAAGCTTTTTGATAGAGCTTGCAAACGAACAAGATCTAAAACAAAACGGATATAGATATGTGTTTTTGCCTTTTTCGGTTAAAATTTTATCTTCGTTTGTCGGACTTAAAAGACAAAGCGCATCAACGGCATTTAACGAACTGATCAAAGAAGACGTCATCAGAAAGATAACTCCACACGAATTTTTGATTATAGATTATGAAAGATTACAAAGCTACACAAACTGATTTTTAAAAGCTAATTTCAGATATCTAAATTTAAAGCGGGCTAAGAGAATTTAGGCCTCTTGATAAAACCAAAAAGCCTAAATTCGCAGCTAAATTTTAAAATAGCAAACAAATATCAATCCTTCATATCAAATTTGTTTGCCATAAATCCTACAAGTCCTACGAAAAATAGTCCTCCTACGATATTTCCAAGAGTTACGGGAACTAAATTTTTAACCAAGAAATTCGTCCAATTTAACTCGTTTAATCCGGCCACGCTAGTATGCAGCATGTGGGCTAGCTCGCTCATATCTCCGCCTACTTGAGCCAGATAGTGAGCTTTGGCTATAAGCGCTTCTGTTATGATAAACATATTTGCCACGCAGTGCTCCATAGAACAAGCCACAAATGCACCTATCATCCACATAATGGCAAAAAATTTGCCTGCTAAATTACTTTCTGATGTTGCAGTCCATATAGACATACAAACAAAGACGTTACAAAAAATGCCCCTTATGAAAAGCTCGTGAAAAGGCGCGGTTACTTTACCTACGCCTGCAGGAACAAAGTGCTGCAAGATATAACCGTCAAATTTCAAAGGCAATCCCGAATAGTAATACATATAAGCAATCAGCGCTCCGCCCGCAAAATTACAAAGCCAGACAACAGCCCAGTAAAATACCGCCTGACTTGGCTTAACCTTGCCCTCATAGGCGCTAACTCCCGATAGAACCGAACTTGTAAAAAGATGACCTCCGTAAAAAACAACCATCATAAGACCGCAACTAAAAGTTATGCCGCCTATGAAATTTGCCATGCCGATTGACTGCTTTTCAGCCATACCGACAGTAGAATGAGCCCAAAATATATCACCCATAGCTATCGCGGCTCCTGCCATAATAGCTAAAAATATGACGCTTATGAGCGGAGTGTGAGCCTTGTGTTCCATTGAGCCTGATATGGCTTGAGCCGTTTGCGCAGGATTTAACATGCTGTCTCCTTTAAATTCAAATCAATTTGTAAAATTTTTTCATAAGCTTTTTTAGCGCTTTGTTTAGCTGTCTCGCTCATCCCTTCTTTAAAATCAAGGACGTTTTCAAGAAGCACGCTAATGCCTAAAAAAAGCGTTTTTGGACAAATTTTGCGAAGATAGCTCAAAAGAACGGGAGTTGGCAAATTATGGGTTGAATAGATATAGTCCTTTTCGTCGCTCAGATCAAAAAACTCGATCTTGCCTTCGCTAAAGCCGCTCATCGCATCAACGACAATCAAAATTTCAGGCGCAAATTCTCTAATCGCACCAAATTCATCCTCAGGCACATCTTGCCCGTAAAATACCCTCCACTCTTTTAAATTCTCTTCAACTATTCGTCCTACCTCATTACCCACATCATCATCCCCGCGAAGCGGATTTCCTATACAAAGAATAGCCTTTTTCATCAAAAATCCTTTCTAAGCACAAGATATCCCTCTTTTAGATTAAGTAAAATTTCTTTAAATTTACCCTCTGCTAGCTGCGGGATGAGCCTAGCCGCATGTTCAGGGAAAATTTCAACTTCAAAATACTTGCTTAAATTTCCGATTTTAAATTTTACATATTCGCCCGAATTGCTTAGAATTTCTTCAAATTCATCTTCTCTAAACTCTAAAATTTTCTCACTGAAATCAATAGTCCCGACTCCATGACCAACGCATGTAGAGAAAATTTTGATATCCTTAAGCTCTCTTGGCATCTTCTCGTTTTCATCCATATGGCGTTTTGTGAGTTTGTAAATTTGTATCATCTTTTATCCCAAATTTCTTTTTGAACATCTATTGAAAATTCGCTATCCGCTTTTGCGTATTTTAGATAAACATCATTATGAAGCAGCGCCATGCACTCAGCGTACCTTGGGTCGTCTTCATGCTTGATGGCTTCAAGGATGGCTTCTTTGCTCGCTTTTGGGTTTTTTGCATCGGTTGATGTTTTAATAGCGCTCATATATTTTTCAAAAAGAGTTCTACCAAAGATATAGCTCATTAACCTCTTTGACTCGGCTTGTAAATCTCTTTCAAAAAGAGTATCGCCCAAAACGGACTTTTCAACAGGCGGAGGCAAGGTATTGTCTTGCTCATAGCTTCTTCTTTGAAGCTTTTGATCGATTATGCCAAGAGCCATGCCAAGACCGTAAATCACACTTGCAGGATGTGGCGGACAGCCAGGGATATACACATCCACGGGGATTATCTTGTCAATTCCTCCCCAAACGCTATAAGCGTCATAAAATATACCGCCACTACTTCCGCACGCACCAAAAGCCACGACTATCTTCGGATCGGGAGCAGCTTCATAAGCACGAAGAAGAGGATAATACATCTGTCTGGTAACAGGTCCTGAGCAGACCAATATATCCGCATGACGAGGATTTGCCACCAGTTTAAAGCCAAACCTCTCAGGATCCCACATAGGAGTAATGGCTGCAAAAATTTCTATCTCGCAACCGTTGCAACTTCCGCAATCTATCCTATAAACGCTAAAGCTTCTTTTTATATTTTTAAGATGCTCCAGCTTTGCGGTTAGATCGTTTGCCGTTTTTATATTTTCAGGAACTTGATATAAACTCATTTTATCGCCTCCTCTGTGCCCTTGGTTAATCTTGTAACCGCTTGGGCTTTTTTGCATTCAGGACAGATATAAAGATACTCTTTTGCTTCCTGTAATCTTCCCGGAAGCAAATTTGCGCCGGCAAGCTTTTCGTAGCTGTAGTTAATTAATCTTTTCGGGGTAAAGGACTTACCGCAACATTTGCATTTTTCAACCTCAAGCTCTCCTCTTTGAATAAGTGCGGTTTTATCAAATTTAACCGCCAGCTCAAAGCTATCGCTTAGTCTTACCGCTCCTGTCGGGCAAACCTCATCACAGCGTCCGCAAAATATACATCTAGCGCAATCAAACTGCCATATAAGCTTGTCTTGACTCTCGTTCATCTTTATCTCTATGGCATTGCTTGGACAAGCGACTCCACAAGCCGCACAGCCTACACAAAGATCATAAGTATAGTGTGGCTGACCACGGAAATTTTCATGAACTTTATACGGTTCAAACGGATAAGCATATGTCGCTTTTCCGTATTTCTCTGTTATGTCAAAGAGTTTCATCATCTTAGATCCTTTTTACTGACCCCGCCTGATTGGCAGAATTTTTTAAGGTCTTTTTCTGTTAAAATTTTAGATTTCTTACTTCTTACATCGACTAATGTTACACGCTCGGTACATGAATAGCACGGATCAAGCGAACAGACTATAAGCGCGGCGTCGGCTATCGTGTTACCTCTAAACTGATATCTAAGGCTTGGCCAGTTGTTATAAGTTGCCGCTCTACATCTCCAGCGAAATACCTTTTGAGCGCTTCCTTGCATGATCCAATGCACATTTTCGCCTCTAGGAGCTTCATCATGACCAAGAGCGAAATTTTCAGGTTTGATCATGGTTTTTGGATCTATCATAATAGGAGTTTGAGGCATGAGCTCTAAGCATTGGCGTATGATATGAATGGAGCTTTTTAGCTCTTTATATCTTACAACCTCTCTACTAAAGACATCTCCTCCGTGCTCAACAGCAACTTCAAATTCAAGCTGATTAAAAAAATCGTAAGGATGATCGTATCGATTATCTCGCTTAAAGCCCGAACCTCTCATATTTGGGCCAACGGGGCTAAAGTCTCTGGCAACCTGTTTATCAAGTACGCCCACACCCTTCCAGCGCCCTATCTGACGCTTATCATCCATGACCGCATCCCAAATTTCAGTTATCTGAACGTCAAGATTGTTTATTATCTCGATAGCTTTTTTGATCTCATTATTTGTCATATCGCGTCTTAAACCGCCCATTATGACGTTTCCGTATGTCTTGCGACCTCCCGTTACAAGTTGAGCTAGCTCCATAGAGTATTCCCTTACTCTAAAGATATGCATAAATGCGTTATAGTTGCCCGTAACCTCGCAGGCTAAGCCGATATTTAAAAGATGGCTATGAAGACGCTCTATCTCAAGGCATATCACGCGAATAGCTTGAGCCCTAAGCGGAATTTCAAGACGGATAGCCTTTTCTGCCGCTTCTATACAAGCGATTGCGTGAGCGTATCCGCAAATTCCGCATACGCGTTCTGCAAGATAGCCCATTTGATCGTAGTTCATTCTGTTTTCGGCAAGCTTTTCCATACCTCTGTGCTGATAAAAGAGGCGGTAATCGGCATCTATTATCTCATCTCCGTCGCAAAATAGCCTAAAGTGACCCGGTTCATCGCTTGTTACGTGAAGAGGACCAAGCGGAACATCCACTACGCTATCTCCGCTAGGAAATAAAAATTCCGCCTCCGGCTCATCTTGATGAGCTACCGCATTTGGTCTATAGCGATAGTCCATAGCGTCTTTTCTTAGAGGATGAAGTCCATCGGGCCAATCATCGCTTAAAACCAACCTGCGCTTATCGGGAAGTCCTTCTGCGATAAGACCGAACATATCATAAGCCTCACGCTCATACCAAACGCAAGCCGGAACCAAAGGAGTAACCGATGGAAATGTCGGGTCATTTCCCGGAATTAAGGTCTTAACGGTGATAAAGCACTTATCCTCGGGCGCAAAATCATCAGCCTCTGTCATCTTTGAGCCCTCCATAGAAATAGCGTAATAAAGCGCGAAATTTCCGTTTATGGCTCTTTCGTCATTTGGTATCATAGTAGAAATAAATCCGCCTATATCATAATAAAGCGTTTTTACCGCAAGCGGAAGATCGTTTCTATCAACCAAAACAGTGATCTGATCCTCGGCTTGTCTTGTTACTTCAAGGATTTTGACCTTAGTTTTTAAAATTTCTATAAATTTATCTCCACGCATCTTAAGCTCCCATTATTATTTTAACGCCGCTTTCAACCAAGGCGAAAAAGCTATCCACATGCCAAACGCCAAAGATGATAATAAGCGCACAAAGTCCGATAAGCGGTAAATTTTCAAACATACTCATCTCTTTATTGTGAACGATCACTCCTTTTGGCTCACCAAAGCTTGCCATATTAAAGTGCGAAAAGTCGGCTATAAAGATGATGGCAAGGGCTATTGCAAATAGCGCAACTGCAAAATACTGACCCGTAACTATCGCACCTTTAAAAACTAAAAATTCGCTAACAAATATCGCAAAAGCAGGCACTCCGACCAAAGAGCAAACCGCTGCGCCAAACATTATCGTAGTAATAGGCGCTATCTTTATCATGCCGCCCATCTTGCTCATGTCTTTGTGTCCGTAAATTCTTGCTATATTTCCGGTAGAACAAAACGCAAGCGCTTTTGTAAAGCTATGAGCCAAGCAGTGAAAGATCGCAGCAAAAATTCCAAGTTCTCCTCCGATACCCAAAGCAAAAGCTATAACGCCCATATGAACTATAGAGTGGTATGCAAACATTCTTTTTACGTCGTGTTGTCTAACTAAGAAAATTCCTGCTATAAATAGTGTCAAAGTGCCCGAAATCAGCATAATATCTTGCACGAATTCAAACCCCGTAGCATTAGCGGTAACGGCGTAGTATCTTAAAAGTGCAAGCATAGCGCATTTTAAAAGAACGCCCGAAAGAAGCGCTGATATAGGTGCAGGACCTTGAGCGTGAACATCAGGTAGCCAAGTATGAGTAGGAGCAAGACCTGCTTTCGTACCAAAACCGATAAGAGCCAAAACAAATATCAATTTAGCGGCATCCGAATTTAACTCCTTGGCATTACTCATGATAGTAGTCCAAAGCATCGCCTCTTCGCCGTTTCCTACATTTGAGAAAGTAGCCGAGTATAAAACAACCGTAGCATATAGAGCAAATGCTAAGCCGATAGAGCAAAGCACTATGTATTTATAGCCGCTCTCCGTTGATTTTTGATCTTTGTTGATAGCAACCAAAAAAACGGAAGCCAGCGTTGTAGCCTCGATAGCGGCCCACATAAAGGCTATGTTGTTGCAAATAACGCTTAAAGTCATGGTAAATACGAAAACATGGCAAAGCGCATAGTATTTTCTAAGATCTTCTAAATTTATATGCCCCTCTTCAAGCTCCCACTTCATATATTGAGTGGAATATAAATTTACTAAAAATCCGGTTATCGCAATAAGTATCAAAAATACACAACCAAGACCGTCAAGAAACAAAAACTCATCATAGCTAAAAAACGTACCGTCGCTAAGCACTTTACAGACGTTATAAAGCAGCGCAAAAGATGTTGCGCCCGATATTGCGGCATGCTCCGTGCTAAGAAGCGTATAGTTTTTAGGAGATAAGAACAAAACCAAAGCTCCTATAAGCGGTAAAATTAATATCAAAATTAAACTATCCATCTTTAACCCCTTAAATTCGTAGCTTTAGACGTATCAAGACTATCGTAAGCCTTGTAAAATCTAATAGCCAGAACGCTCATTATGATTACTGCAAATATCGCGTCGGTTAAAATTCCAAGCTCGACAAGCTCGTGAGAGTTGTAAGCCATAAGAGCCAAGCTTAGATGTATGCCGTTTTCAAAAAGGCAGTAAGCTAAAATTTGTTTTACGAAAGAATTTCTAAGCATAAAGCCGAAAATTCCCATCATAAATACGCATACGGCAGCCAGCAGCATAATCTGATCTTTTATAAGCGAAAATTCCAAAAAGATAGGATTTATGCTCATAGAACACGCCAGACTAAAACCCATTGCTATAACGGGACTTACGAAAAACCCTGCTACAGGCTCGTCTTCAGATACGACTCCAAGCTTTTTAATGAGCCAAAACAAAATAGTAGGCACAAATAAAACCTTGGTAAAAAATGCCACTATCGCCCAAGTTGAGAGCTGAGGAGCGTTAAATTTAGAAGATAGCATGAAAAAGATGCTAACTAATATCAAAGTTTGGATTGCATAAACGCCCACCGAGGCTTTTAAATTTCTAAGTCCGAAGACAGCCAAAGATGTTACTATCATACATATTGCTAAAATATCTAGAGTTTGCATCTTACACTCCTACAACATAAAGCGTCAAAGCTATAAAGGATATGGCAAGCGCGCCGATAGCGTTTTTGCGAAGGCTTGACGTCATCTTAAAGCGTGGGCCGAAGTTATCTATAAACACCGCAGCTACATAAAACACTCCCGCTTTTAGAACAAATATAATAATGGCTAAAAACGGATTTGAAAAATTCCAAGGCTCAAATATAGTTAAAAAGAGTCCTATCATTGCAAATTGTTTTAGGATAAGAGATGCTTGCACTAAGCCCAAATCACTTCCTGCATATTCTCCGAGCAAACCTTCTTGAAGCTCTTGCTCAGCCTCTGCCAAGTCAAAAGGCTTTCTACCCGTTTCTACATACATACACCATAAAAAGGCGATTGACGCAACCGCAAAGCTTGGAATTTGATATCCTATGGTTCCGTCTTTTACCATTTGTTGAATTTCAACCAAATTTGAAGTCTTTGCGCTAAGCATAACGACGATCAAACACATAATCATAACAGGCTCTACATATACGGCAAGCATCTGTTCGCGTCCGCCGCCCGTTGCCGCATAAGGATTTCCGCTATCCATAGATGCCGCGCCAAAGACAAACCTTAAAAGCGCGCCCAGATAAAGAATAACGAATATATCCGAATAAGCCCCAAATATTGTCTCCTTGCTATACGTTATAGGGATAGCCGCCAAAATCGCAGCAGATGTTGCAAACAAGAAAAACGGCGCATATCTAAACACCCAGTGAGAGCATTCAGGCACTGTTCTTCCGCGTCTAAATAGTTTTATAATGTCGCGATACGTTTGAAAAAAATCGCTTCCTTGTTTTGACTGAAGCTTAGCTCTAAGCTTTCTAGCTATACCGTCAAATAAAGGCGCAACCAAGACGATAACGACAACTTGAAATATCATTAAAAGTATAGTTTCCATCTTATGCCCCTTAAATCAAAAAGTAACTAACTGCGAGTATCGCACACAAATAGACAATAATATAAAGAGAATACACGTTTGTATAACCGCTTTGCATTATGCCTATCTTATCGGCTATGCTCTTGCAGCGGTTGATGATAGGCTCGTATATCATTCCCCACCAGATGTCTTGCGGGTGATTATGATACTCTACGGGATTAAAATAGCCCTTTGTAACTATTTTTTTATGCCCTTTAAACAACCAATCCATAATCTTTCTAAGATCGCCCGTAAAAGGACCTCCCGTCATTTGCATACGTGAACTGTATTTAAATCCGCAAGCCCAAGGATCAGTCTCTCTTGGTTTAGTTCTATTTGCCTTCATTACAACCAAGATCGCAAAAGGAAGTATCATAGTAGAGCATAAAATAATCGCTATTAAAGGAGTAGATACAAAACTTCCGATAGGAGACGTGATAGATGTGGCACCTAAACTCGCATCATATCCGCTTGGAGATATTGAATTAACAGCTTGCATAATATAATCGACAATGATATTTGCTCCCACGCCAAAGCCGACACAACCTATCATCAAAATTACCATTCCTAAAACCATACCTATAGGGCTTTCTTTTGCATTTTCCCAAATTTTCTTATCTCTTGGAGTTCCTGCAAATATAACCGCATAAAGTTTTAAGTGCATGCCCACCAAAACTCCCGTAAGCGCAAGAGCTACAACAGAAAGGGTAAATGCATATCTGGTAAAAATTCCTTGCTCCATGGCTCCTTGAAGCATACCTTGATAGGTAAACCACTCGGATACAAAGCCATTTACAGGCGGAAGCGCGGCAATACCCATGATACCTATAAACATACCCACGCTTGTCCAAGGCATCTTCTTAGCAAGTCCGCCAAGCACGTCCATATCTCTTGTATGAGTTGCATGAAGAACCGAACCTGCACAAAGAAAGAGAAGCCCTTTAAATATCGCGTGGTTTACTACGTGATAGCAACCCGCTAAAAAGCCTACCGCGGCTAGCGTCATATTGCCTGCTGCAACGCCGTAAATTCCGGTTCCTAAACCAAGTAAAATAATTCCTATATTTTCAACGGAGTGATAAGCAAGCAAGGCTTTATAGTCGTGTTGGCAAAGCGCATAAAGAACGCCAAAGAGAGAACTAGCGGCACCTAAAATCAATATAGTAAGCCCAAAATATATACTCATCGGCAAAAACAGAGTAAATTTGACAAGAGTAAATAATGCAACTTTTATCATAACGCCGCTCATAAGCGCTGAAACGTTTGAAGGCGCTGCGGGGTGAGCAAGCGGAAGCCAAACGTGAAACGGCCACATACCCGCCTTGCTACCAAAGCCGACAAGAAATAGTATAAACACTATAACAGAAGCGCCCATAGGCATTTTTACGTTCATAAACGCAGAAAATTCCGAGCTTCCCGCATAATAAGCCATAAGAAGCAAGCCGCATGTGATACAAAATGCTCCGACTTGAGCTATGCCAAGATATATCATCACCGCTCTTAAAGTGCCTTTTCCGTCATTTACAAGGATTAAAAACGACGATATAAGAGTCATAAGCTCCCAAAGCACGATGAAGCAAAATACATTGTTTGCGCTTATAACTAGAAGCATTGATAGTATAAACAGATTAAACAAACAGGCAAAAACTCCTACATTGGCTTTTTTGACGTATTCTTCAGCATAGCTCATGCCATAAACGCTACTTGCAAAGCCGATAAATACAACAACAAAGCTAAAGAAATTTCCAAGCGGATTTAAAGCGAAATTCGGAGAATAAAGGAAATTGCCAAAAAGCGCAAAACTATCACTTGAGCCCATATTGCTTACAAAGTGAACCATAGCGTAAAAACAGCTTAACGCGCTAAGCCCAAAGCCTACTTTAACGGCAGCCTTTGGAGCGCCGTAAAGCAAAATACTAATAATCGAGCTTACGCAAAAAAGAGTGTAAACACTTATCATAGCTCACCCCCTTGAGGAGAGCAAATTTTAGCTCCTTGTAAAATTTTATTTACAAATTTATCCGCCGCTTCAAAATCTATCTTTCTGCCAAGCTTGTGCTCATTAAGCATAGGATCAACCATTATAAGAGCGCTTGTAGGACAAACATCGACACAAGCGGGACCTCCCTCGCGACCGTAGCACATATCGCATTTTATAGCGATATTTTTTGCGCCGGCTTGAGACTCTATCTCAAGATAGTATTTTGGCTCAACCGCATAATTAACAGACGGCATAAGCTCTGCACTTGAGCTAATAGCACCATAAGGGCAAGCGATAGTGCACATCTTACAGCCTATGCAAATTTCCTCGTGAAGCTCTATGCAGTTATCATCAAACCTAAGAGCTCCGGTCGGACAAACGTTTGCGCACGGTCCGTCATCGCACTGCCTGCATTGAGACGGCATAACGCCACCCGCTTGTCTAAGAACCGTTAGACGAGCTTTTGACAGCTTGCCTCGCTCATAAGCGCTCTTAAAACAGGCTGCCATGCAAGTAGCGCAACCTATACAGCGCTTATAATCAGCAATTACAAATTTATGCTTTTTCATAAATTCCTCCTAATATAAACAAGAACCGCCACAAATGAACTCTTGCTTACTTGATTTAGGTTAAGCAACCCATAGTATTTCCCTGCCGTTATTTCTATTTCGGTGTTTTGAAATTTGATACGAGCATATGACATGCTGTTAGAAATTTTATAAATCAATATATGTTTAAAGGTATTTATTGATTTATACAAATTCAAAAGCTTTGATACACTCATTTTACAACCACCGCTTTTCTTAAAATAGATAAGACAATTTTATATGATTTGCAAGAAAATTTCCGTCATCTATCTGACAAATTTTTAATTTTTATATTAAGTCTTATAATTTATATTTTTTTAATATTTATTAATAAAAATAGGGCTATTTTTAGATAAATAGCGTATATACAAGGAATATATAAATAAAAATTCTGAGATTTTATATTTTATATTATCAATTTCTATTAATTTTATATAGATGATTATAATTTACTTGATAAAATATTATATTATTTCTTAAATTTAATATATAAAATTAAAAATTAATATATTTTACTCATTTAAATTTCTAAAATTCTCTATACTTACTATAAAAAATGTAGTCAAAAAGTGTTTTAGCGATTTTCAAATTTCAATTTTTAAATCAAGTCAGCTAGCCTTTATAACTTTTTGGCTAAAATCCCCCTTATTTTTAAAAGGCAAATTTAGTGGATAATTATGATGTAGTCGTGATCGGCGGCGGTCATGCGGGCATTGAAGCTTGCACGGCGGCTGCAAAAATGGGTAAAAAAACACTTCTTGTAACAATTCTGGCAGAGCAAATCGGTGCAGCAAGCTGTAATCCCGCAATCGGCGGACTAGCAAAAGGTCATCTCGTAAAAGAGATAGACGCGCTTGGCGGAGCTATGGGGCTTGCAACGGACGCTACGGGAATTCAGTTTCGCGTGCTAAATGAAAGCAAAGGTCCTGCGGTTCGTGGCTCAAGAGCGCAAATTGATATGGATAGATATAGAGTCTATATGCGAAATTTGCTTTTAAACACTCCAAATTTGGAAATTTCTCAAGAGATAGCAACTGAAATTTTAACTCAAAACGGCGAGATAACAGGCGTAAAAACACATCTTGATAACACCTATTACACCAAAAAACTAATAATCACAACGGGAACTTTTTTAAACGGGCTTATTCACGTTGGGTTTAACAAGCTTGAAGCAGGTCGCGTGGGTGAGCTAAGCTCTACGAATTTAAGCTCAAGCCTTGCAAATTTAGGGCTTAAAATGGGCAGGCTAAAAACAGGAACTTGTCCAAGGATAGATGCCAAGACGATTGATTTTAGCGTGCTTGAAAAGCAAGGTGGGGATGAAAATCCAAAGCCGTTTAGCTTTAGAACAGAGAATTTTAGCCCTACCCAACTGCCTTGCTACATCGCTTATACAAACGACATCACGCACGAAACTATCCGCTCAAATTTCGATAAAGCACCGCTTTTTACGGGGCAAATCGAGGGTATCGGACCAAGATACTGCCCAAGCATAGAAGATAAAATAAATCGCTTTGCAGATAAAGAGCGCCACCATCTTTTTATCGAGCCTCAAACCCTTGAAGCGACCGAATACTACATCAACGGCTTTTCAACGAGCCTTCCTTACGAAGTGCAAGTTAAGATGCTACACTCGGTAAAAGGCTTTGAAAAGGCTCGCATAGTTCGCCACGGATATGCTATCGAATACGACTATGTCGAGCCTACCGAGCTAAAACACAGTTTAGAAACCAAAAAGATAAAAGGGCTTTACTTAGCAGGCCAGATAAACGGCACGACAGGATACGAAGAAGCGGGTGCACAAGGACTCATGGCAGGCATAAATGCGGTTTTAAGTATCGATGAAAAAGAGCCTTTAGTCTTGCGCCGAGATGAAGCGTATATCGGCGTGATGATAGATGATCTGGTCACAAAAGGCACAAAAGAGCCTTATAGAATGTTTACCAGCAGAGCAGAATACCGTTTGCTTTTACGCGAAGATAACGCTATCTTAAGGCTTGGCTCATACGGACGCGAACTTGGGCTAATAGATGCAAAAACTTATGAAAAAATAGAAAGCATAAGAGCAAATTTAGCTAAAGGGCTTGAAATTTTAGAAAGTCGCGAGCTAACTCCGTCAAAAGAGAATTTAGCTATGCTTGCAAGCTTAAATGAAGATATCATCAGCGAAAAAATCACACTTCAAAAGATAGTCGCCAGAAAGAGCTTTAACGAAGAAAAACTGCGAAAACTGGATGAATTCTTTGAAAATTTAGACGAAGCTAGCTTAGAGCAAATTTTAATCGAATGCAAATACAAGCACTACATAAGCGAACAAAAAAACCAAATCGATAAAATGAAAGATATGATGAGCGTCAAAATTCCTGAAGGCTTTAGCTTCCGCGGTATCAGCGGACTTAGCAACGAGGTGGTAGAAAAACTTGAAAAATTTGCGCCGCCTACGCTATTTGCAGCAAGTGAAATTTCGGGCATTACACCTGCTGCGATTGATATTTTACACATTTATATTAAGCAATTTTGTAAAAAATCATCGCTTTAAGTCATAATTTAATTTATATTTATAATAATTAAAAGAGTTACAAAAAGGAGTTTTGCAAAAATGAAAAATTTGTCTATCAAATGGAAAATTTACGTTCCGCTTTTAGCGTTGTTTGCCTTGGCTATAGGTGTTATGTTCGTATTTTTCTTAAACAACACCAAAAATATACAAAAAAGAGTATTTGAGCAAAAAGAATCCGCATTTGCTCTGTTTATAAAAGAAAAAATCAACACCAAATTTCAAGTAGGCGTTATGAACGCAATAAATTTAGCCCAAAACAAATATGTCATCGAAGCTTTGTCATATCAAGATAAAAATATCGCCAAGGATAAAATAAACGAACTTGCAAATTCATTAAAAGAGTTTTCCGACTACAAAAATATAAGAATTCACATACACACCGCTGATATAAAAAGCTTTTTAAGACATTGGAACGATAAGTCAGGAGATGATCTAAGTTCGTTTAGAAAGACGATAAAAAAAGTAAAAGAGAGCAAAAAGCCGCTTCATGGAATAGAAGTAGGTAAAAGCGGTTTGGTACTAAGAGGTCTTGCGCCGATATTTGATGAAAATGGCGTTTATATCGGTTCGGTTGAGTTTATACAATCCTTTGAGTCAGTCGTTAAAGATCTAAATAAAAATTTAGGAGCGAATTTAATCATCGCCATGAATTCTTCGCTACTTGAAGTAGCCGACGGCTTAAAAGATGCGCCTAAAATAATCTCAAACAGATACGTTGTCGCACAAGATCTTAAAAATTTAGACGAAAATTTACTAAAAGAGCTTGCAAACTTAAGCGAAAGCGAAGCTGCACAGGCATTTACTACCAAAAGCTATTTTGTAACCAAAATTCCTATGTTTGACTTTGAGGGCGCACAGATAGGATATATATTTGCCGCAGATAGCAACGAACACGTTTATGGCGATATCAAAACAGCCACGCAAGGGATGGTTGATCAGATGGTAGTAAGCGGTATCGCTACGATAATTATCACGATCGCGCTTATGATTTTAATGAAACTCTTTATAATCAACCCTATAAATAGACTTAAAGATCATGCAAATGACCTTGCCGAGGGCGAAGGAGATCTAACTCAAAGAATTCCTGTCGAAAGCAGCGATGAGCTCGGACAAAGCGCTCAGGAATTTAACAATTTCATAGAAAAAGTTCGCGCAGCTATCGAGGTTGCTAAAGAGAGCAGCAACGAAAACTCATCTGTTTCAAGCGAACTTTCATCCACATCCATAACAGTCGGTAAAAGCGTGGAAAACACTACTAAAAAAGTAGAAGACACGTTTAACATGTCAAGCCAGCTAAAAGATGAGATAAAAAGCTCCATAGAAAGCCTTATAACATCTTCTGAAACTCTTAAAAACTCAAATTTAAAGTTGCAAGAAGCCAGAAACAATATCATAGAAATTTCAAATAGCGTCGAACAGACCTCTCAAAGCGAAATGCAGCTTTCTGCCAATATGAGCGCGCTTAGCTCCCAAGCAACCAAGATAAAAGACGTGCTAAACGTAATTTCAGATATAGCAGATCAGACAAATTTACTCGCTCTAAACGCAGCCATAGAAGCGGCTCGCGCAGGAGAGCACGGAAGAGGCTTTGCCGTAGTTGCCGATGAGGTTAGAAAACTTGCAGAAGGAACTCAAAGCAGTCTAGACGAGATAAGCGCAACGGTAAACACCATAGTAAGATCGATCTCTCAAATTTCAGACAGTATAGAGAAAAATTCAAAAGGCATTAAAGTGCTCATAACAAAAACAGGAGCGACTATAGAGGCGGTTGATTTTGCTACAGAAGCGATGAAACAAAGCGAAGAACAAGCCGCCAGTAGCATAAATGACTTTAACAAAACAAGCGAAGCGATAGCCGAGGTGCTTAAAAACATGAACGAGATAAATCAGATAAGCTCGCTAAATATGCGAAATACCGAAGAGATAGCAACGGCTGCAAATCACCTTTATAATGTAGGCGAAAAGCTAAATCAAATGCTGAGTAAATTTAAAACATGATTCAATCTTGCTCTTAGCCTTAAATTTAACTTATAAATTTAAGGCTAAAATATATAAATTTTACGCTCTTTTATAAGTTCATTGGGTAAGATGCCGAATTTCTCTTTAAAAATTTTACTGAAGTGAGCGAAGTTATTATATCCAACCATCATAGCAGCTTCCTTAACGCTTATGTCATCAGACTTTAATAATTTTTTAGAAATTTCAAGTCTCTCATTTTGCAAAAATTTATGAATACTGACGCCAAAAGAGCGCTTAAACCCGATCTTGAGTTTAAATTCATTCGTAGCACAAAGTCGCGCAAGCTCTTTTATAGTAGGCGGATTTTGTAAATTCTTAAGTAAAATTTCTTTCGCTTTCATTATATTTTTAATATCTATGTCATCAAATTTAAGCCTTTTGCATACAGATAATTTTTCACTTTGCGCATATCCTAAAGTCTTATAAACCATCTCTAAAATTTTAGACTCTATAAAAATTTCTCTCATTTTTCCGCTATAAATTTGAGAATTTAAAAGCTCTTTTAGTATTAAGCTTTGAGATGGATTTATCAAATTTGTCTTTGCATTAAATTTCTTATCACCAAAATTTAGCCCAAATTCACTCATTAACTCGTTGCTTATAATTATCGTCTGAGTTTTACAGCTTTTGACTTTATGCTCTCCGCCCGATAATACCTCATCTTGAACGGTGCCTATGCAAAAATTAGTCGGCTTTAAAACTACACTTTTTAAATCACTGTCTATAAAAGCATGTTCGTTTCCGACATTAAAACACAAAAAAGACTGAGCGTTTCGCTTAAAAGAATACTTCAAATTTTCATTATAAATGCCTTCATAAGCGCAATATCCAAGCCCATTACCCACATCAAAATATTCAAGCTTGCAATCTACCGCACTGTTTTTAAACGAAATCTCACCAAATCTCTTGTCGTTTTTTAATCTTATTTCCAAAACCACATCATTAAAAAACTTACAAAGGCTTGTATCAATACCCATATTAATTTTATCCCGTTTGCGTTAGTTTTTAATCCCTTTAGCGTTATTATCATATTGATAGCAATTATCTGATTATAATAAAATGAAGCTTAAATTTTATAATTAGGAGTAAGCTTTGAAGACAAAATATATAAAATTTGCGGTTACTCTGTCCGCCATAACCGCTTCGGCAGTGTTTGGCGCAGAGAGTATCGCTCTTGGCGAGGTTAAAGTCTTAGCAAATAAAATCAGCGAAAATTTAGAAAAAATCCCACAAAGTATAAGTGTCATTAGCGGAGTTGAGCTTGAAGAAAAGGGTATAAAAAATATAAGCGAATTAACGCAAATCTTACCAAATACCTATGCCACTACGGGTATTCATGAGGGAGTTACGGCGCGTGGACTTAACGGCTCTGCGTTTACCAGCTCAAATCCCGTAATGATTTATATAAACGGCGTTGCGCAAGCCAATAGATACGGATATTACATACCTACTACAAATATCCAAAGAATAGAAGTCTTGCGAGGACCAAGTAGTACGATTTACGGCAAAGACTCTATCGGAGGCGTTATAAATATCGTACTAAAAGAGCCTAGCGAGGAACTATCAGGAAGTATCGCAAGCGAATTTGGCTCTTATAGATACTTTACCACAATGTTTGATGCCAGCGGAGCGATCATACAAGATACGCTTTATCTTGGACTTAACGGCTCTGCGTCAAAAGACGGCGGCTGGATTACAAATGAGCTTAAAGGCGAAAAAGCAAATAATAAAAAAGATCACAATTTCGGTCTAAATTTGAAATTTACGCCTACAGATAAGCTTGCGATGAAGCTATTTTTTGACACTTACCGCAAAAGACACAACGGAAACGACGGCATAATGATACCTTATGCGAAATTTAACTCCATAAAAAGAGAAGATGTGAAGCATGCGGAATTTCTAAGCGATACGTACTCGATAGAAAAATCAAATTCGCTCGCACTAAATTTAACCTATGATTTTGATAAATTTGACTTTACTTCCGTTACAGCGCTTAAAAATACAAAACAAAGAGGAAATTTCGATATGAGTTTTGGAGGTAAAGACTTTAAAAACTATCTTGGATTTAACGCATTTAGCGACATCAGGATCAAAGACATCTCCCAAGAGCTAAGAGTCGGAAGCAAAGAGGGACAAGATACTAAATGGATAGGCGGAATTTATTTTGAAAACGAAACAATAGACAAAAAAAGAGTCGGACAGCAGCTTCCGCCAATGCCTCCGTTTTTGCCTAATGCAAACGAATCGGATGCGCCTTCAAAAACTTACGAAAAGACAATGTCTGCATTTGGGCAAATAGGCTATCTAATTACGCCAAAGCTTGAAGCAACGCTTGGCGGAAGATACCAAAGAATCAAAAAAGACGTAATCGTAAGATCATATTCATACCCTATCGGAGGAGCCAAAGGCGCTCCTTTTGTTTTTGAAGATGAAAGAACTTTTAATTCATTTTTGCCTAAATTTGCTCTTAGTTACGCATTTACAGAGGCTCTTAGCGCATACGCTTCTTATTCTAAGGGATATTTATCTGGCGGCTTTAATCTCTTTGCCGCAGGAGGCGAAAAAGAAGACAATAGATTTGATTCCCAAACGAGCGATAACTATGAGATAGGCATTAAAGGCGCGTATGAAAATTTTAGATTTTCAGCTGCCGCGTTTTACATGGATATAAAAGATACTCATATTTATTTCGTTGATCCTATAAATCCAAACGATATCAAAACAGGAAATGCCGATAAAGCCGTTTCAAAAGGGCTTGAATTTGAAAGCACGGCAAGATTAAGTAAGCAAATCGATCTAAATTTCGCAGCGAGCTTACTAAAGACCAAATACGGCAACTACCCGAATTTAGACGGCACAAACGCCAAAGGCAACAGGATAGAAAAAAATCCAAACTATAAATTTACTACGGGCTTAAGCTATCATGCTCCTTTTGGGTTATATGCAAGACTTGATACGAATTTAGTAGGCAAAACTTACTTCAATCCGCAAAATACTCTTATGCAAAAGAGCTATTTTACAGCCGACACCAAGATAGGCTATGTAAAGGGAAATTTTGATATATACGCTTATGTTAGAAATTTGACCGATAAACAGTATTTTTCAAACGTATTTGATAGGGGCTACGGGCTGCTTGTCGCTTACGATAAGGGTAGAGTCTTTGGGCTTGGCGTTAGATATAGTTTTTAAATTTATAAAGGAGAATTTATGAAAATGATTAAAATTTTATCCATTTTTACCGCATTTATGATTGCAAACACAGCTTTGGCTCATGATGTTTGGGTATTTGGACAAAACGGCGATAAATTTACTGCAGATATCGGGTTTGGGCATGATTTCCCAAAATACGAAGAGATTCCTAAAAATAAACAAAAATCATTTGCCCCTTTAGTCATAATAAAAAAAGACAGCAGCAAGATAGAGTTAAAACAAACAGGCGAAAGCTACCACTATGAAGGAGATAAGCTTAAAGAGGGAAGTTACTTGTTATTGGGCGAATTTATGCCTACTTTTTTAACTCAAGACGAAGATGGAAACTGGCATGACGACGGCACTAAACAAAACGTAAAAAATCCAAAATACTGCTTACACGCTAGTTTGCCTGCAAAAAGCGTGATAAATATAGGGGGTTCAAAAGATGAATTTGTAACCAAGCCTGCAGGGCAACGCCTTGAAATAATCCCGCTTGAAAATCCTGCGAATTTCAAAGTGGACAAACCGTTTAAAATAAGAGTCTTATTTGAAGGAAAACCTTTAAAAACAGCAAAGATTGAAGGAACGCTTGAGGGGTTTTTAAAAGATAAAAGCGCATTTTACGCTACAACGGATCTAAAAGGCGAAACGGAAGTCTTAGCACTTAAAAAAGGAAAGTGGATACTAAAAGCCACTCACAAATTAGGCTTTGAAGACAAAAATATATGTGATGAGGAGCTTATAATAGCCTCTTTTACGTTTGAGATAAAGTAAATTTATAAATCTTAACCGCCAAATTTCGGCTAAATTTGCTTGGTCGAAATTTGGATTTTGTAAATTTAGCCTATCATAAAATTATACTTACTAAAATTTCAATACAAATGCACCATCTTGATAAAAAATATTATTATTCATTAATAAATTCTTAATCAAATTTAAAAATATTTTTATCTTTAGTTCATAAAATAAAGTTTTAAACTTTAAAAGATATAATAGCTAAAAATTATTATAAGAAAGGAAAATAATGTCCGTAACACAAGACAGACGGAATTTTATCGGATTGGCATTCGGTGCGGTTGCTGCCGTAGGTGGTGCTTTTTCGCTTGTAGCCGTCAAAAAAACTTGGGATCCGCTCCCGAGCGTAAAAGCGGCAGGATTTACTACCGTAGATCTTAGTCCCATGAAAGACGGTGAAATGCGCCAAATCGAATGGCGTAAAAAACCTATCTTTATTCTAAAAAAAGATGCAAATATGCCTGCTAACGACAAAAGAGACGTAGTAGTCGGGGATTCAAGATATATAGTAGCCATAGCGCTTTGCACCCATCTTGGCTGTATTCCTGAGTGGAGAGCAAGCAAGCAAGTGTTTATCTGCGCCTGTCACGCGGGAGAATTTAACGTAGACGGTATCAATACCTTCGGTCCTCCTCCAAGACCTCTTGACATACCGCCATTTAAGATAGACGGGACCAAGCTAGTACTTGGCGAAACGGGTCCTGAGTATGAAAAACTTGTAGCTCAGGCATAGGAGGGAAATATGGCACAAATTCGTAAATCAACGGGGATAATCGACTGGCTGGATCAAAGAATAGCGCTTAATAAAATGATGAAAGTGCTAGTTAGCGAGTACTGGATACCGAAAAACATAAATTTCTTGTGGGCTATGGGCGTTATTCTTACAACGCTTTTTGTATTGCTTTTAGTAACGGGCTTTTTGCTTATGATGTATTACAAGCCTGATATAAATTTAGCCTTTGACAGCGTAAACTACACTATCATGAAAGAGGTTGAGTACGGCTGGCTATGGCGACATATACACGCAGTTGCCGCGTCTGTGATCTTCTTAATCATCTACATTCACACGTTTACCGCGATTTATTACGGCTCATATAAAAAAGGAAGAGAGCTTATATGGGTAAGCGGCATGTTGCTTTTCATACTATTTTCAGCTGAAGCTTTTAGCGGATATATGCTTCCATGGGGACAGATGAGCTACTGGGCGGCGATGGTTATCACGAACCTATTTGGCGGAATTCCTGTGATAGGAGATGCTGTAGTTGAGTGGATCAGAGGCGACTATGCGGTTAGCGACTCAACCCTAACACGCTTTTTTATGCTTCACGTATGTTTGCTTCCACTTGTTTTGATCGCTGTTATCGCACTTCACTTCTATACACTTAGAATTCCTCACGTAAACAACGAAACAGGCGAAGAGATAGACTTTGACATAGAGGCTGAAAAATATCTAAAAGGCGACAAAGCAAACGCGAAGGTTATACCTTTCTGGCCGGGATTTTTAGCAAAAGACTTCATGTATATCGGATTTTTCATGATCTTTTTCTTCTATCTTGTGTGCTTTCACTTCAACTTCGCAATGGATCCGATCAACTTTGAGCCGGGCAACCCTCTAAAAACTCCACCGCACATCTATCCTGAGTGGTATTTCTTGTGGCAGTATGAAATTTTACGCGGATTTTTCTTTGATATATTTGGCTTTTCTGCTTACAATATCGGTCTTATCGCGTTTGCATTTGCGGGTATCGCGCTATTTTTCATGCCGATATACGATAGAAGCGACGTTGTTGCTCCTGCGCACGAGAGAAAAGGCTTTTTCGTATGGTTCTGGCTACTAGTGATTGACATGATAGTTCTTACGATATTTGGAAAGCTTCCTGCAGACGGAGTTACAATGGGAATTTCAAATTCATGGATAGGATTTTACTCAACGATTACTTTCTTTATCTTGCTTCTTGTGGTACTACCTATAATAACTACGCTTGAAAAGAAAAGGGGTGACAAATGAGAGAGCTAAAAATTCTTATAGTTGTTGTTGTTCTATCGTTGATAACATACTGGGGCATTGAGCCTTACGCTCACTCGATCATGCATCCTAAGGTAGATCCTGTTAATTACAACTTTGCCGAGGGCGACGTAAAGCAAGCCGAAGTAGTAGTTAGCAAAAGAGAGGCTGATTTAGAGAGCGCAAAAAAGCTTGGAGAATCAGCTAAGATAAAAAATGCTGAAAAAGACCTGCAAGAGGCAAAAGACTCTCTTGAAGAGTACAAAACATTTTGGGCTGAAATAGGTGCTATAGACTTCAAAAAAGGCAACGCCGAAAAAGGCGCGGAAGTATTTATGAATGCAGGCTGTGCGGGTTGTCACGGACTTGAGGCTGCAGGCATGCCTGCTCCTATGGATAATGCAAGTGCAAGCGAAGCTTATAAGGTAGTTCCGCCTGATCTAAGCACTGCAGGATATCTATATGATGACGCTTTCCTTGCAGCGGTCATAAAAAATCCAAATATAGCGCTAAAACTAAAGCATAAATTTAATGACGAAAATCCTTACCCGATGCCTGCATTTTTCGGAGCGGGCGGTGAAGACATAAACCAAGAGCTTGCCGATATGGTTGCTTATCTTAAATCGGTAGCGCCAAAAGAGGTAAGTGATGAGAAAGTATTTGCAGACTCTTGCCAAAGATGTCACGACATGAAATACGAAAAACAATACGTCTTTACAAACCGCGTAAATTTAGCCGAATACATGGGGTCAAACCCGCCTGATCTATCTATGATGATACGCTCAAAGGGTGCTGATTATTTGCATAAATTTATCAACGATACACAAAAAATGCTTCCTGGCACAGCTATGCCAAGAGTCGGTCTAAACAAAAAAGCCGAAGAGCAAGTCGTAGCTTATATGCAAAAAGCGGGCGATGAGAAAAAAGCCGAAAGAGAGAGTTTGGGAATTTACATAATGATATACTTCCTAATCTTTGGAATCTTTGGCTGGCTATGGAAACGCAAAGTTTGGAGCGAGCTTCACTAAAATTTAAGAGCCTATTTTTAGGCTCTTTTCTCTTTTTAAATCAACTTCATTATCTGATTTTAACTATCAAAATTTATCCAAATTTCTGATATAATTCGCTCAAATTTAGACAAAGGCAACTCGTGATAACAAACATCTATCTATTTTTAGCTGCGTCATTTTTTGAAATTTTTGGCTGCTTTTCGTTTTGGCTATATTTTAGACTTGCAAAATCTCCTGCTTGGCTCGGAGCGGGACTAATCTCACTCATACTATTTGCCTACATCCTAACCAAAATCGATCTTGAAGCTGCGGGCAGAATTTACGCGATATATGGTGGCATATACATACTATCTTCGTTTTTATGGATGGTATTTGTAGAAAAGGAGATGATGAACAGATTTGACATCATAGGACTAGCCTTTGTGATCTTAGGAGCTGGAATTATATATTTTGGCAACAAGCTAGCTTGAGCGCAAATTTAATCGCGCTCAAATTTTGCTTTAGATTACCTCTCTTTTACGAAAAACGTAGCGCTTGCATTGTAGCCTTTATGCAGAGATTTTCCGATAAGCTCAGGAGCCATATCTTTGCCAACAAGCTTTTTCAAGCTTAAATTTACAACCCATTTGCCGCTTGAAGTGACTTTAAATTTAGTTTTTCCTTTCATCACAAAAGAGCCTATAAATCCCGCCTCGCTTTGCTCACTGTAAGCTCTGATCTGCAAAGGCATTCCATCAACTATCTCATGCAAAGGCTCGCCCATAAAAAACACTTCAAATTCGACCACATCTCCAACCTTCACATTTGAAAGATCGCTCACAGGCAAAAATTCAAGATCATGTCCTATAAGCTTTGGCTTTACCCATTTACCGTAGCTTATAAAAGCCTTGGCGAAGCTTTGAAAGTTAAAGCAGAGCAAAATCTCCTTGGCGTCTTTTATCTGATCCAGATAGATCATATCCCATTTGCTGCGCCCCTTTGCATCCTTCCACCAAGAAAACTGCATCTTTTCCGTAGATGCGGCTACTTGATAAACACCTTCGGTTGCGTTTGTATCAAAGTATATCTTATTTGCAAATACATCTCCGTTAAAAATTTTAGCCGAAGGAAATTTTGCGTCCGCTTCTGCCGAGGCTACAATCTTTTCAAATTCATAATTTGCTTTTTTATCAAATTTTAAATTCGCTTTTTTTAGAGTCGGATCATAAATTTCATAGCTCTTTAACGACTTTCCCTCAAAAAAATCATCTATAGGCACCAGATGTCCCCAGCCGAGATTTACAACTACGCTTTTTGGCTTATCTTTAAAAAACGCCTGAGTTACATTTATATAAAAGTCATGAGCTGTCGCCGAAAGACTAAATATCAATCCAAGCAACAAGATAAAAAATTTATTTTTCATAGCTCACCCCTTAAAATTCCATCTTAAACGAAACGCCCGCTTGATAAGTTCGTCCTTCAACTAAATTTGGTAACCAGCCCTCATAATACTCCTGATTTCCTAGATTATTTATCCCAAAATAAGGTTCTAATACAAGCTTATTATCCATCTCATATCGGTATAAAATCTTAAAATTCCAGATTGTTTTATTATTTGAGGGATGATATTCGCCCAAATTTGCTGTATAACTAGACATGTTTTTATATTTTTTATATTGAACTCCTTGTAAATTTGCATAAAATCCGTTTAAGTCATCAACACTAACTCCGTATTGCAAGATAGTTCCGGGCTTTCCCGTAATGTCTTGATTTTTTGCTTTATCTTTTTTACTAAGAGTCGTATATCCCAGATAAAGCGTTAGCCAGTCCGTAGGATAAATTTCAACCTTACTTTCAACACCTTTAACAACAGCCTCATCGATATTTGTAAATATCACTCTCTTTGGCCCTGCTATAAATTTTGACGAAATCATATCTTTATAATTTGTATGAAAATAGCTAATCTCGAAATTGCCCCACTCAATAATTCTTTGCTTTAAACCGACCTCATAGCCTTTTGCCTTTTCGGGTTTTACATCAGGATTTGCCGCGACAAAAGCATTTCCCAGCATATGCCAGGCGGCAGGCGGATTAAACGCTTCAGAGTATGAACCCCAGATAGTCGTATAATCAAAATTTGTGCCGGCAAAAGGAAAGTAAGAGAGCGAAAACCTAGGACTAGTCGAGCTCTTTTTATTTGACTTGTCGTAAGTATAGCGATCGTATCTAACACCTGCAATTGCAAGAATTTGATCTATGGGTCTATACTCCACTTGCGTATATGGAGCTATATAAGTTTCTTTCTCTTTGGTATGGAAATTTAAGACGTTATTAACCCTAGCAGGATAGTCAAGCTTAGTGCTTTTAGTTTGAACTCCGGCTATCATCCTTAACTTATCCTCAGGCATCAAATTCAAAGTCGCCTTAGTCTCTGCATATACAAACTTATTTTTCATCTCATTTGTGTTGCGCTTGCTAAGATAGTCATTAATATCGGTAGTTCCCCAGCCGTTGTATCCATATGAATAATTAAAATTTTGCTCACCCGCTCCCAGAGTCGCATATAAAGAGAAAATATCATTAAATTTTCCGTTATAGCTTAAATTGGCGCTTTGATATACGGACGGGTCGGCATCTAAAATTTTCTTTGTAGAATCAGGTAGCTTATCGTGCTGCTGACCTTTGCCACCAACTATGTTTCTTGATTTATTGTAAGTATAGTCAAAGGTAAGAGCATGATCATCGTTTATATCATAATCAAGTCTTGTATAGAAATTTTGTCTTTTGGTTTTGTTAAAAGGTATTACGCCTCTTGGGGTTTTAAATTTATCTTTCTTGTCGGAATAGAGGCTAAAAATATAAGAGAATTTATCAACTCCTCCACCTAAAGTCACCCCCCCCCAGCAAAGATTTATCGCTACCAAATCCTGATTTTACGCTTAAGAAAGGATGATTCTTATCGCCTTTTTTCATGATCACATTCACAACTCCGCTAATCGCTCGTCCACCATGCATTGTTGATTGCGGTCCTTTTAAGACCTCTATCCTCTCTACAGCCTGCATATCGACCAAATTCGGATCAAAGGTGTGATCCATGGCAAAATGTTTACTGTCTCTGCCGTTTAAAAGAAAAGACGGAGCATAGCCCCTGATATCAAACACTCCTAAACCAAAGGTATTACTTGGGCTTGTAAAACCAGGCGTGCTTTTTAACGCATCAAAGACGTTATTTACACCCGCTTTGGTACTGATATCATCGCTAGTTATGACATCAACGCTAGCAGGAACCTCTTCAACTTTTATAGGAGTCTTAGTAGCAGTTACAGTAACTTCGTCAAGTGCTACCCTGCTTGGTTTTGTTTCTGCCGCATCTACTTGTAAAACAAGGCTAGCAGTTAAAATAGAAAAAGCAAAGGCTTTTTCAAACAAACTTTTCATATAGTCCTCCTTGCATAGAAATATCTTAATAACAATAATCAAAATTTATAAATAAAACTATATTAAATATTTCCTTAAAATTTATTAATATACTATTTAAATAAGTATTACCATGGTAGATATTGTGGTTAAATTTGTAAGATTAAATGATATTAAGTTTAAAATTTAAGAAATAAAATATACTTTAAAAAGTAGTTGTTTTAGAGTAAATAAAGAGCAAGGACTAATGCAGCCTACTTGCCCTCTTGGAAAGCTCCGACAGATAAAATTTTATTCATTCTAGTGCTTAAAATTTGATCCATGCTTTGATCTTCAAGCTTAGCAAGTTCATCTGTAAAATATGTCGCAAGCGCTTTTACGGCACTATCTTTATCTCTATGAGCACCATTTAGCGGTTCTTCTATAACGTCATCTATCAAATTTAGGCTCTTTAGATCATCTGCAGTTATCTTCATAGCCTTAGTTGCTTGCTCCTGCTTGCTTGGATCATTCCAAAGTATCGCAGCACAACCTTCAGGAGAAATAACCGAAAATACCGAGTTTCTCATCATAGCAAGTTTATCGGCTACGCCTATTGCAAGAGCTCCGCCACTACCGCCTTCGCCTATTACGACCGCTATCATTGGAGTTTTTAAATTTGCAAATTCAAAGAGATTTCTGGCTATAGCTTCGCTCTGTCCGCGCTCTTCGGCGGCGATTCCAGGATACGCACCCGGAGTGTCTATAAGAAAAAGTATAGGCAAGCTAAATTTCTCGGCAAGTTTTGCAACACGAAGAGCTTTTCTATAGCCTTCGGGATGAGGCATACCGAAATTTCTTTTTAGCTTATTTTTAGTACCGCGACCCTTTTGCTCGCCTATAACGACTACTTTTTTAGAGCCGATATATCCGATATAACAAACTATCGCATGATCATCACGAAATGCCCTATCACCGTGAATTTCGTAATAATCAGTCATCATCCCGCGCACATAATCTATAGCATACGGGCGATCAGGGTGACGAGCGAGGCTTAGCCTTTGATACTCGTTTAAATTTTTGTAAATTTTAGCAGTCTCTTTTTCTAGATTTTTATTTAAAATTTCAACAGCATGCTCATCACCGCGAATTTTAGCATTCGCTATATCATCATCAATCTGCTTAATACTCTTTTCAAAATCTAAATAACTAGCCATTTTAATCCAATTTTTTAAATACTACCGAACCGTTGGTTCCGCCAAAGCCAAACGAGTTGCTCATGATAGCTTTAAGCTCGGCTTTTCTAGCAACATTTGGCACATAGTCCAAGTCGCACTCAGGATCTTTTGTTGTCTGATTTATGGTTGGAGGTATAATCCCGTCACGTAAAGCCATGATAGATACTACAGCTTCTATGGCTCCTGCAGCACCCAAACAGTGTCCAGTTTGACCTTTTGTAGAGCTCACAGGCGGGCAGTTGCTGCCAAATAGCTCTTTTAGCGCAGCAGTTTCATTTCTATCGTTCGTTGGAGTTGAAGTTCCATGAGCATTAATGTAGTCGATCTTAATATCGCCTGCCATTTTAAGAGCTTTTTTCATAGCATTTAGAGGTCCTTCAAGAGTCGGCGCCGTAATGTGATAAGCATCTCCGCTCTCTCCAAAGCCTACTATCTCAGCATAAATTTTAGCCCCTCTTGCCTTAGCGCTTTCGAATTCTTCAAGCACTAAAGCTCCACTTCCTTCACCCATAACAAAGCCGTCTCGCTCTCCATCAAAAGGACGAGAAGCTTTTCCCGGCTCATCGTTTCTGGTTGAAAGTGCCTTCATGGCAGCAAATCCACCGACACCTACACCGCATATTGTAGATTCCGCACCTACGACAAGCATCTTCTCGGCTTCGCCTATCATTATAGTCTTAGCCGCTTCGCATATCGCATGCGTAGAAGCCGCACAAGCCGTAACACTTGAAATATTAGGTCCTCTAAGTCCATGCTCTATGGAAACTATACCACCAAGCATATTTACTAGTGCAGAAGGGATAAAAAACGGAGATATTTTTTTAGGACCTTTTTCGAGCAGTATATTTGAGTTCTTCTCGATATTTGGCAGTCCACCGATACCTGCAGCCGAGCTTATACCAAATTCGCTAGCGTCAAATTCGCCGAAATTTGCGTCAGCCATAGCTTCGCGAGCTGCTTTGATACCAAGTTGTATAAACCTATCGACTTTCTTAACCTCTTTACCGTCCATTACGGTCAAAGGATCAAAGTCGGTAATTTCAGCGGCGATTTGAACAGGATATTCAGAAACGTCAAAAGACGTTATCTTCTTTACTCCACTCTTGCCCTCGCAGATAGCTTTAAAAGAGCTCTCTTTATCGAGTCCAAGAGCATTTATCATACCGATTCCGGTGACTACAACTCTTCTCAATATATCTCCTTATTTTTATCTATAAAAAGAATTATTTATTTAGTTTTTCTATATAAGTTACAACGTCGTTAATGCTTATTAGCTTTTCAGCTTCACTGTCTGGAATTTCAACTTCAAATTTCTCTTCTAAAGCCATAACAAGCTCAACAACATCAAGTGAATCAGCGCCTAGATCTTCGATAATCTTTGACTCAGGCTTAACAGCCTCAGGGCTTACGCTAAGTTGCTCAACAACAACATCTCTAACATCATCAAAAACTGCCATTTGGGGTCTCCTTATTAAAAAATGTTTCAGATTTTAATATATTTTTGCTTAAACTACATATAAAGTCCGCCGTTTACCTTAAGCACATCACCTGTAATATAACTTGCGTGATCGCTTAGCAAAAATGCGATAGTTTCGGCTACTTCGCTTGCATCTCCAAGACGTTTTAGCGGGATATTGTTTATATAGTTTTGCTTAATCTCTTCGCTTAAAACATTCGTCATATCGGTTTGTATAAAGCCCGGCGTTACGCAGTTAAATCGCACGTTTCTGCTCGCTCCCTCTTTAGCAAGACTCTTTGTCATAGCTATCATGCCACCTTTACTTGCCGAATAATTAACCTGTCCCGCATTTCCCATCTCGCCTACTATGGAAGCTACGTTAACAACAGCTCCAAAGCGCTTTTTGCTCATCACTTTTAAAGCTTCTCTTGAGCCGATAAATGCTGATGTCAAATTCGCATTTAGCACGTTTATAAACTCGTCCGTTTTCATACGAAGCGCAAGTTTATCGTTTGTAATTCCTGCGTTATTTACGAGGTAACTTAGCTCGCCATCGGTATCAACGATTAAATTTATGCCTTTTATAAACTCATCTTCGTCAGTGGCGTCAAATTTTATTACCGCAGCGGTTCCGCCGTTAGATACGATCTCAGCTTGCAAAGCATCTGCTATCTCAGGCTTTGAGCGGTAGTTTATCCATACTTTTAGTCCCATATTTGCAAGCGTTTTAGCTATCTGCGCACCTATACCGCGGCTTGCACCTGTGATTAGAACGTTTTTTCCACTAAATTTCATACATTTTGCCTTTCTTGGCGTATCTTTTTCTGCTTAGCCTGCGTTAAATTCCAAATTTCCTCAGTCACGCACTTCAATATACGCTCATAATTTAAAATTCTGCTTGATTAAGCAAAAAATATTCGCCTCTATTTATAAATTTAAAATTTGGACAATTTTAGCAAAGTAAAGTTAAAAAAGCTTAACTAGACTTAAATTTTAAACTAACTTAAATATTGCGTCTAAAAAAGCGGCTCGTCCATCTCGGTCGGTTTTTCAAGCCCCATTAGCTTAAGAACGCTTGCTGCGATATTGTTTAGCCCACCGGTTTTTACTTCTTTCACTCCATCACCCAGCACGAAGCAAAACACATCGTAAGTCGTGTGGTTTGTGAGCATTCCGCTTTTATCTCGCATCTCTTCGCAGTTACCGTGATCGCTCGTAATTATCATCGCATAGCCCTTTTCCTCTGCCTTAGTAATAATCTTACCAAGCGCGCTATCTACAGCCTCTACGGCTTTTATGCCTGCATCAAAATCGCCGGTATGTCCTACCATATCGCCGTTTGCGAAATTTACTACGATAAAATCCTGCCCGTCATCAATCGCTTTTAAAACCGCATCGCACACACCTTCAGCGCTCATTTCGGGCTTTTCGTCATAAGTTTTAACTTTTGGGCTTGGGATTAAAATTCTAGTTTCGTTTTCAAGTAACTCCTCGACTCCGCCGTTAAAGAAAAAAGTCACATGAGCGTATTTCTCAGTCTCTGCCGTATGAAGCTGGCGAAGTCCGGCACGAGATATAACCTCTGCTAAAGTATTTGTTATCTTGTCGTTTTCAAACAAAACAGGAAAGCTAAAATTTGCGTCGTATTCCGTCATAGTTACTAAATTTTGCACCACAAAAGGGCGCTTAAATTCGCTAAATTCACTCACGCCAAACGCCGCTACGATCTGCCTCATCCTATCGTTTCTAAAATTTATAAACACAACTCCGTCATCCTTGCCGATCCCTTTAAAGCCGTTAAAACTGGCAGGCTTTATAAACTCGTCTAAAACGCCATCATTATAGCTATTTTGGATATATTCGCTTGGTTTTAGGCTCTGTAAATTTGCACCCTCAATCATAGTCTTGTAAGCTTCACTTACCCTATCCCAGCGCTTATCTCTATCCATAGCGTAAAATCTACCGCAAATCGTAGCTACGTTAAATTTCTCTTCAAGCTGCCTTACAAACTCCGCCGCACTCGTAGGTGCCACGTCCCTACCGTCGGTTATAGCGTGAGCATAGACACTGCAACCGTTATTTATAGCAAGCTTGCACATATCGTCAAAATGCTCAAGATGAGAGTGCACGCCTCCATCGCTATAAAGCCCGATTATATGGATATTTTTACACTTTTTAAAAAGCTCTTTTAGTTTTGCGTTTTGAGAGAGTGAGCCGTCTTTAAACCCAAGCGAAATTTTTACCAAATTTTGATACAAAACCCGCCCGCTTCCTATGCACATATGCCCTACTTCGCTATTTCCCATTTGCCCCTCAGGCAAGCCTACCGCAAGACCTGAAGTCTTGATAAGCGAATTTGGCACATTTTTAAATAGCCAATCATAAGTCGGCTTTTTCGCCGCTGCAAATGCGTTAAATTCTGAGTTTGGATTAAATCCTATGCCGTCTGTTATTACTAAAATAGTTTTTTGTTTCATATTTCATTCTTTAAATTTAGATAAATTTTAAGAGCATTATACTAAAATTACTCTTTTTAAAAATAAAGGCTCACATGTTTTATTATCTTTATGAAATCCTGAATTTTAACATCTTTCAATACATCACAGTTCGCGCAGGCATAGCGTTTTTCATATCTTTTGCACTTACCGTTTATCTTATGCCTAAATTTATCGCTTGGGCAAGAGCTAAAAACGCCAGTCAGCCGATTTACGAGCTTGCTCCAAAAACACACCAAAAAAAAGAAAAAACCCCGACCATGGGAGGCATAGTCTTTATGGTAACGGCGATACTGGCAACTATCATCTGCGCCAGACTTGATAATAGCTTCGTTATCGCTTCACTGCTCTGTCTTGCGGGTTTTACGGCGATCGGGTTTAAAGACGACATATCAAAAATTCTAGGCGCAAACAACCACGCGGGACTAAGCCCTAAAGCCAAGCTTTTAGCTCAAATTTTAGTATCGTTTGCGGTTTCAACCGTGCTTTATCTTAGCGGCGATATAGGAACCGAATTTTATGTGCCGTTTTATAAATTCCCGTTACTGGATCTTAAAATTTTTGCTATAGTCTTTTGGACGCTAGTTATAGTTGCGGCCTCAAACGCGGTAAATTTAACAGACGGGCTTGACGGGCTTGCGGCCGTTCCTGCCATGCTTTCGCTTGTTACGTTAGGAATTTTTGCCTATATCTGCGGACATGCGCTATTTAGCTCTTATTTACTACTTCCAAAGATCATCGGTGTGGGCGAAACTATCATCATCGCTTCGGCTTTAATCGGCTCTTTGATGGGGTTTTTGTGGTTTAACTGCCATCCCGCACAAGTTTTCATGGGTGATAGCGGAAGCCTTAGCATAGGCGCTTACATAGGACTTATGGGAGTTATGACTAAAAACGAAATTTTGCTTATTATCATAGGATTTATCTTTGTGATTGAGACTTTAAGCGTTATTTTGCAGGTTGGAAGCTTTAAAATTTTCAAAAAGAGAATTTTCCTAATGGCGCCTATTCATCATCATTTCGAGATTAAAGGCTGGGTTGAAAACAAAATCATTGTTAGGTTTTGGATTATTGCGCTTTTAGCAAATCTAATCGCTCTAACGGCGCTAAAGATAAGATAATGAAAAGAAGTTTGTTCGGTTACGGCGGCACGACGAAGGCTATTGCCAAAAACTGCCAAGATGATGGAATTTGGGATGTATACGATGACAAATTTAGCCAAATTTCAAAGGATGAATTTGGAAATAATCTTTTGCCGGTAAGTGAATTTAATCCCGATGAAAGCGAACTTGAGATCCCAAGCCCCGGCTTTCCTCCGTATCATGAGCTGGTTAAAAAATCGCAAAATTTGATAAGTGAATATGATTTTTTCGCTTCAAAGATGCCTTTTAGCGTATGGATAAGCGGCACAAACGGCAAAACAACCACAACCAAGATGATGCAGTACCTGCTTGAAGACAAAGGCTCGGTAATGGGCGGAAACGTAGGCACTCCGCTAGCCGAACTAGACATTAAAGCCAAAATTTGGATACTGGAGACGAGCTCTTTCACGCTTCACTATACAAACCTTGCAAAGCCTGATATATACGTGCTTTTGCCTATAACGCCAGATCATCTTACTTGGCACGGCGATATGAGCTCTTATGAAGCCGCCAAGCTTAAGCCGCTTGGCATGATGAGCGAAAACTCGGTTGCGATATTGCCTGAAATTTACGCTAATACTCCGACTCTTGCAAAGGTCATAAGCTACAAAAACGAAGATGATTTAGCTAAATTTTGCGGAGTTGCCACAAATGAGATAAATTTCAAAGTGCCGTTTTTAATGGACGCTCTTTTAGCGCTGGCGGTACAAAAAATAATCTTTGATAGGTGCAACGCGAATTTACTAAACAAATTTGTGATAGAGAGCAATAAACTTGAAGAATTTAAGGACAAATTCGGGCGGATTTGGGTAAATGACACAAAAGCTACTAATATCGACGCGACCATTCAAGCTCTAAAGCGGTATGAGGATAAATTCCTGCACCTAATCTTAGGCGGAGATGATAAGGGTGTCGATATGACGCAGCTTTTTAAGGCTATAAATAGCGCAAATACTAAAATTTACGCTATCGGCTCAAATAGCGATAAGATTATGAAGCTGGCTGAGAAATTTCAAATTCCGGCTCTAAAATGCGAATTTTTAGATGTAGCCGTAACGCAAATAGATAAAAATTTAAAAAAACCGACTAGGAAAGCAAATTCAAAAGAAGCTCGAATTTTAGACGAAATAGCTCTTCTAAGTCCTGCTGCTGCAAGCCTTGATCAGTTTAATAGCTACGCCGAGCGAGGAGATAAGTTTAAAGAATTTGTTGCAAATTTATAAAATTTAATTTTGTTTTTAACCTAATTTTAAAATTTAAAAGTGTATAATCACATTTCTTTTTTAGGTGGTTGGATAGCTCAGTCGGTAGAGCAGCAGACTGAAAATCTGCGTGTCGGCAGTTCGATTCTGCCTCTAACCACCATTTTCTTTTTAATCCCTTTATCTTTTACTTCAAAGCTTGAAAATTTAGTCATACACTCTTTTAAATATGGTTTGTATATTTAAATAAATTTTTCTAATTACGGTTATCTTATTTGAAATAATTTATGTAGTTAAATTTACCTTGCCCATAAATTTAGGCAAGGTAAATTAAAGATGATAGTTAAAATTTATTTTTCTTTACATCGGCAAGGATGTGTTTAGACATATTTTCAACTTCAATAGTGATAGAGTTTGTATTATTTACTATCTCGACATTTTGTTTTGTCAAGTTGTCCACATTTACAACAGCTTCATTTATCTGATTTATAGCATCGGTTTGCTCTTTGATGCTCTCACTCATCTCGTTTATGCCTTGAGCCAGCACATTTGTATTTGCCTCTATCTCACCAAGGCTTTTTTGAGTTCTTTCGGCTAGTTTTCTAACCTCATCTGCAACTACGGCAAAGCCTCTTCCGTGCTCTCCTGCTCTGGCTGCTTCTATGGCTGCATTTAGTGCGAGTAAATTTGTTTGATCCGCGATGTCGCGGATGATAACGATGATATTTTTTATATCTTCGCTTTGTCTTATTACATCTTGTGTTTTTTGAGATATGGCTGACATTGACGAGCTCATCTGCTCTACGGCAGCCGCACTTTCTTGCAAGCTATTTGCCTGAGATCTTGCACTTTTATTTAGGGTATCGACATACTCTTTAAGAGTATTTGATTTTTGCTGCAATAGATCAGATTGGTTAAGATTAGAGCTAAGCATTTTTGAAATTTCGTCTCCAAGATGGTTTATTTTATCTATCATCTCTTTTGTGTCGCCTACTAGCTCGCTGCTATCTAATCTTTTTGTAAAGTCGTTAGTGCTATATGTGTTAAGGGTATCTACTATGCGGTTTATATTTTTAGCAAGTCCTTCCAGCATAGCGTTAAGAAGCGATTTCAGCTCGTCTAATTTTGGATCGTTTGCATTGGCTTTGATAAGCCCTCCCAAAAGTCCGCTCTTAACCTCTTTAACAATCTTAGAAACATCCTCGGTAAAAACCGCATCTTGCCTAATTCCCGCCTCAATGGTTTTGATATTATCATTAATCATATCGGACATAGCGCCAAATTCATCTTTTGACTTTATGCCTATCGTCTCAACCTTATCTGTTTTGTGGTTGATAAATTTGAAAAATTCCTCAAGACCTTTTTCGATAACACTAAGCGGTTTTAGCTGATTTTTTGTATAAAACCAAATAAGAACTAAACATACGACAATAATCGGAAACACTATAGATAGTATAGATGTCATTATATCAGTCGCCAATGCGGTGATATTTTCTTGTGGAGTTACAAGACCAAGAGTCCAGCCTGTTTCTTGCATTTTTAAAAGCGTTATATTGCTTTTATTTTTTAGTATCTCGTCATTATTAACCGAGACATTCGCGATATCTTGCAAATTTAATACATGCGGTTTTATCTGCTCTAAAAACTTAAATTTACTAGCTAGTGTGTCAAAATTTATCAGCTCTTTATCCGCTAAATTTGGAAAATACAAGACATTATTGTCGCTATCAAGCATAAAAAGATAGGCTATTTTAGACTCGGTTCCGCTTGTTAAATACCCCTGCTTAGCTAGAAAATCCTCTATGCCAACCAATGAGTAATCAACAGTAACCACACCCTCAAAATTTGAATTTTTAAAATACGCAACACTACAAGTTACCATATTTACCTTTGAGACAGGGTCTTGATAAGCGCTTGACCATGTGCATTTGTTTTGCCTAACGTTTACCACATCCTTATACCAGTCATCGTTATGATAATCCGGAGTCTGATCGCTATTATAGCCCTCGTCATAATCCAGCTTATTTCCGTTTCTAACCCAGAAAAAGCTTCGTTTTTTCTCGACAGGGCTAAATTTATACGGCTCAGGCCAGATACCTCCTCCGGCTATAGCAACGTTTCCGTCGTTGTTTATGACATTTTCTCCAACCGGTTTAAACATATCTATCTCATTAGGTAGTTTTTCGACAACTTTTGCAAGATTTGTCGTCACCCCTTCGATATTTTTCAAAGATAGAGCGATATCGCCGATTGTCGAGCGACCTATCTCGTTTATAAGATTTAAACTCTCTTTTTGCACCTTCGGAACAGCGACAAGCTGTATGATAAGCACGATACTAACGGCAATTGCTATTAAAGTAGTAGCAATTGCTACGCTTAGTTTATTAAATACACTAAATTTCATAAATACCCTTTTATAACAAATATCAAATTTTACGTGATTCGTAATTATAGCAGATAAATAAAAAAAGAGTTAGGCTGTTGCTATTATATTATTTTTACCATCTTTTATAGTATTGTTCTTGTGCCCTAAAATACGGGTTATCTTTATTTCATACTGTATATTTTTTAAAATTTATTTTAAATTTATATTTAATTTTTAAAAATTATTTTTAAATCAAATTTAGTAAAAATTTACAGTTAATTAAGAAATAAAGAGTTAGAATTAACTTAATATTTAATATTCATTATTAAAAGGAAATTTCATGAAAATTTCAACAAAAGTAATGATGCTATTTGTTGTATCAATGGCTATTATTAGCACGGTTTTGTCGGTGTTAAATGCTAAATTTTCATCAGATTTGACATCGTTTTTTACTCAAAAATCATATAACGACATGATGCAGGCTAAGAGAGATTGGCTAAAAGATACGGTTCATACGATAAATAAAATTATGCATGAAATTTATAACGACGGCAAGCAAAAAAACTTAAGCGATAGCGAGATAAAAGCCGAAATAATTAAAACCGTCGATCGCATTAGATTTCTTGAAAATAAAACAGGATATATATTTTTATACGAACAAGATGGAACCGTCGTCATAGTGCCCGGAGCTCCTTCGCTGAGCGGTAAAAACCTCACGCAAAACAAAGATAGTAACGGTGTATTTTACGTTCAAGAACTTTTAAACAACGCCAAAAAGGGAGGCGATTTTGTTGGGTATTTCTTTCCTAAAAAAGAGGGGGAGCCACCGCTTGAAAAGCTGGCTTACTCAATGGTTTTTGCGCCATACAACTGGATGATGGGAAGCGGAATTTACGTAGATGACCTTCAAGAAGAGGTAGAAAAAACAAGAAGCGTCTTAAACGATACGAATTCAAAAAACAGCCTTGCTTTTATAGGAGTTTGTGCGATATTTACGGCGGTATTTATCTTGCTAGTTCTTGGTGTATTAAACAAAATCATAATCAAGCCAATGAGGAATATCTCTGAAATTTTGCATAAAATGTCAAGCGAAATCAAATCAGGCAGAGGAGATCTCACGACAAAATTGCAGACAAAAGGACGTGATGAGATAGCTCAAATTTCAATATCCATAAATGATCTTACGAGCGAATTTAGAGCCGTCATAGAAAAAGCCAAAGAGCTATCAAACGAAAATTCATCCATAGCCCAAGAGCTATCTTCTACATCGATTGAGACAGGCAAAAGAGTTGATAATTCAACCCAGATTATAAACGAAACTACAAAAATGGCTAAAGACATAGGCGCAGAGATCAAAGACTCTCTTGAAGAGGCGAAAACAAGCAGGCAAAATTTAGAAAAAACCGCATCTTATATCAGCGAGGTTGCAAGCTCGGTACTAGAGCTTAGTCGCCACATAAATATCAATGCTCAAACCGAGATTGAGATGGCTCAGGGCATGCAAACTCTCTCAAAAGATACAGAAAACGTAAGAGAAATCCTAAATGTCATTAACGATATCGCCGATCAGACAAATTTACTCGCACTAAATGCCGCTATAGAAGCAGCCAGAGCTGGAGAGCACGGGCGAGGCTTTGCGGTTGTCGCAGATGAGGTTAGAAAGCTAGCCGAGCGAACTCAAAAGAGTCTAACCGAGATAAACGCTACCATAAATGTCATAGTTCAGGGCATATCGGATTCAAGCGAGCATATCAGCGAAAATGCCGACAAAGCTCAAAATTTGATAAAAATTTCAAGCGGAATAGAAGAAAAGATATCGCACATGAACGAACTTATGAGCGATACAATGTCGCTTAGCAAAGTAGCTACGCAACACTACATAAAGACTGCGGGCGGACTTGAAGCGATGGTAAAAAGCATAACAAACATAGATTTAATCTCATCCCAAAACGCAAAAAGCGTAGAAGAGATAGCATCATCGGCGGCTCATCTGAATAAAATGACGGAAAATCTAAATCAAAATTTAAGCAGATTTCGCACTTAAGAAACTTAAATTTGCTAGATAAACTCTAGTAAATTTAGTCTTTATCTAGGTAAAATTTAAGATCAAATTTATAGCTTTAAATTCTAAAATCAAAAAGCAGAAATTTAAGCCATCAAGCTACTACTACACCCTACTCCACTCTATCTTCTTACCAAAGCCAAGTGCGTTGTTAGTAAATTTTATCCAGTTTAAATTTATAGCGTAAATTTGCGGATTCATAGCAAGCGCGTAAGGAAACCGCTTAAAATAAATCTTACGCTCATCTTCGCTTGCTTTACTCATCACGCCCTTAAACTGTACGCCTTTTATATTGCCCACTATTTTCGTATCAAGTGCAATGGTGCCTGCAACTTCACTTGAAATTTCAAGCGCTTTTATGTGAGTCGTTTTATCATCTCCGGCTACGATAAGGCTAAAATTCTCTCTATCAAAGGCATAAAAACAGCTTGCCGAGTAGGGTTTAGCATCGCTTATCACCGCAAGGCTAAGCAGGTGCATCTTGCTTATAAATTTTAAAATTCTCACATCCATCAGCTTAAAAATCCCGCAAAAAATGCCGAAACTTGAGTGAAATTTAGCGTTATGTAAGATACGATTAATATCCAAAAAGCAAGCAAAACAAGCTCAATTTTTAAGAAATTTCCCTCAAATTTTTTAAATGCCAAAGTTGCAGCCAGTCCGCCTAAAACGCCACCGATCAACGAAAAATAGTGAATCGCGGATGGTTTTACAAATTTAGGTAAAAGATCTTTAAAAAATAGCGCAAACATAACAAACGCAAGCAAATTTGCAAGTAGCAGATAATAAGCGATAACCGGAATTTGCGGATAGAATTTATGCAGGATAAAACTCAGACAAGTTATCGCAATAAGCGCAAAAACTCTCGCTCCAAAGCAGCACATCTTAAGCCTTTTTTGTTTAATTTTACAAAAATCGCTATTAAGTTTGGTTGAGATTTGACGATTTAAAAAACAAAAAGGATTTTTATGAAGATTAATTCAAGTTACGCGAATTTCAACAATTTCGACTTTAGCTTTAAAACTAGCAGCGGAGATGAGATCAAATTTTCGATGTACGACAATAAAAGCGTTGAATACGAAAGCTCTCGCTCCTCAAACGCACAAAGTCGCTCTTTAACGCTAACGCACGAGTATGGATATAGCTTTTCTTATGTCGGAAACGGGCTTGATGAAAACGATAAAAAAGAGCTAGCCAAGGCGCTTGAAAGTATTGCTCCTAGCATAGATGAGTTTATGAAAAATGTAAAAGCGGGCGAAACTCCTGCATTTACCAAACTCACAAACCTTGCAAACAGCCTTAAAAAAGAGCTTCCTACCATCAAAGATATAAATCACAAAAATTTCGTCAGCGAAGGCACTCTAAGGCTATTTGACGAACTGCTAAAGCAAAACAAAGCTGACTTAAACCTGCTTGAAACTTCCAAAAAGCTGTTTGATAATTTAATCGAGCAACTTGATAGCTTCAAACTATACGTTTAGTCTAAATTTAGCATTTTTCAATGTAGCTGTTATTAAATTTTCGTTATAATCTCGCAATTTGAAAATAAGGAAATTCTTATGAATGCGCAAGATATGATAACTCAAATGCTAAATTTACAGCAAATTTTAAACGACGAAACCAACGGCATAGGCTGGGAAGAAGGCATAAATAAAAACGGCAAGCTTATAAACTGGAGACGCTGCATATATATGGAGTGCGCCGAGCTCATAGACAGCTTTGCATGGAAGCACTGGAAAGACATAAACGCGCCTACTAATAAAGAAAATTTACGCGTTGAAGTTGTTGATATCTGGCACTTTTTGATGAGCCTTATGCTTGAGCAATACAAGATAAAAAATTTAGGAGATATAACTAAGCTAAGCGAAGATATCTGCGCCTCAAGCGGATTTAACGAATTTTGCAAAGACGCTTACAATATCGAAGACGAGAGCATTTATGAAGTGATGAACGACATAGAGATGCTCATACACAAATCAAGCGGATTTGAATTTCAGCTGTTTGACCTGCTTAAAGTGTATTTTGCGATGAGCCTAAAATGCGGCGTAAATTTACACTCGCTATATGAATGCTACATCGGCAAAAACGTACTCAATCGCTTCCGCCAAAACAACGGCTACAAAGACGGCTCATATAAAAAAGTCTGGAACGGCAAGGAAGATAATGTCGTCATGAGCGAAATTTTAAAGCTAAACTTAAACGGCGTAGATGAGATATATGAAGCCCTTGAGACAGAGTATAAAAAAGTAAAATGATAAAGAATTTTAACCTCGCCGTTAAGGACTTTTTAACGGCTAAATTTCTTATCCTTTCGACCCTGCCGCTTGTGCTTAGCATTATCATTTTAGGTGCGCTTATGATATTTGGCGGCAAGGAAATTTACACAGCCTTAAGCATGGGTGCCGCAAGCGGGGATTTTAGCTTTTTAGACGAAAGTGCTCATCCTTATATCACTGCGATTTTATCATACGGCGTTACGAAGTGGATAGTTTCTGCTCTCTTTTATCTGACTGGTACATTTTTTGTGCTTATACTTTCAGTTTTTATAGCGCTCATTGTGGCAGGGTTTTTAACTCCGGTCGTAACTGACGAGATAAACAAAAGACACTACAAACTGCCCAAATTTGAAACTATATCACTGGCCAGATCATTAAAGCTTATGGCGATCGTAATAGGCAAATTTAGCCTTCTTTTTCTCATAAGCCTCCCGCTTTTATTTGTGCCGGTCTTAAATTTATTCATCATAAACGTGCCGTTTTTTTATCTTTACTATTCGCTTTTATTTATCGATATCGGCTCAAATACGCTTAGCAAAAACCGCTTTGAAATAGCTCTGCTTGACATGGGTGGATATGAGTATAAATTTACCGCTCTTATATTTTATCTGCTTTGTTTGATACCGCTTGTCGGGCTGTTTTTGCAAATTTTCTTTGTGATTTACTTTTCGCACTTTTTCTTTCAAAAAGAGCAAATTCATCTTTAAATTTGCTACAATTTGAATTGACTTAAGTCATCTTGGCTTTTTAAATTTCAAGTTAAAATAAGCAAAATTTCAAAAAGGATTTATAATGAAAATAAACGGAATGTATGTGTGTAACGTCTGCGGAATAACCAGCGAAGAAAACTCAAACGCCGTATTTATCCATGCCCACAAAAACGGTCAAGAAGTTGAAATTTGCGCTGCTTGCATTCCAAGCGTAGTGCATGGCTCAGGAGTAGTCGTTAAGTCAAACGAAGAGTTGCTTGACGATATGGACTAATCTCAGGATGAAAGATGGCAACTTGCACTACCACCTCAAAGATAAACTGCGATATCAAAAGAGTTTGGCAAGTTGTCACCTCTTTTAAAGAGTGTGCGTGGCGCAGCGATCTAAAAGAGACTAAAATTTTAGATGAAACTCACTTTGTAGAAATTTCAAAAAACTCTCGCCGAACAAATTTTAAAATCACTCTTTTTAAGCCTCACGAAAGGCTTGAGTTTAAGATAGAAAATGAGAGTATAAAGGGAACCTGGATCGGAATTTTTAAGGAAGAAAACTCGCAAACCATCTTAAATTTCACAGAAAACATAAAACCTAAAAATATACTTCTAGCACCGATTTTATATTTTTATCTAAAAAGACAGCAAAATTTGTATATTTCAGACTTAAAAAGAGCTTTAAACTACTAGAATTTGGCTTTTAAATTCAAAGCGGATAAGTTAAGCAACAATTTCGCTTTACGCTCTCAACAAAGCTCACATCAAGCGCAGTATCATAAAGCCGGCTTAAATTTTCGCTTTTGATTATCTCGCTTACGCTCCCGCACTCGACCTCTCCACCGTTTTTCACAAGGGCAACAACTCCGCCAAGCAAGATGGCAAAGTCGGGATTATGCGTGGTTAGGATTATCGTATAACCCTTTTCAAGTAGCCATTTTGCCATCTTTAAAAACTTATACTGGTTGCCAAAATCAAGCGCTGACGTAGGCTCATCAAATATGATGAGTTCAGGCTCGGCCGTAAGAGCTCTAGCGATAGAGCTCATCTGTTTTTCTCCTCCGCTCATTTGAGTTATAAATTTGCTCTCAAGATGACCGATACCAAGCATTTGGATGTATTTTTTAGCCGTTTCGTAGTCCTCTTTTGCAGGCTTAGCAAAAATTCCAAGATGAGCCGCCCGCCCCATTGTAATGTATTCAAGCGCGCTGTATTCGTACTCGCAAACCTCGCTTTGCGCCACATACGCCATAAGCTTAGCTCGCTCTTTGTTGCTCATATCAAGCACGTTTCGTCCATTTAGCATGACCTTGCCTGAATTTGGCTTAAGCATGCCGCTCATGAGACCCAGCATAGTTGATTTGCCTGCGCCGTTTTTACCAAGCACGGTTAAAATTTCACCCTTTTTAAGGCTTAAATTTACGTTTTTAAGACGTCCGGCACCATTTGGATAGGCAAAATTTAGATCGATTATCTCAAGCATCAAACAACCCTTTTATTTTTAAAAAGCACCCAGATGAAAAAAGTCGTGCCGATAAAGCCCGTAAGCACGCCAAGCGGCACTTCGCTAACACTCATCGTGCGAGCCAAAGTATCAACGATAACCAAAAAAATCGCACTCATAAATATGCTTGCCGGTATGCTTCTTGAGTTATCGGCACCTACTAGCATGCGTGCAAGATGAGGCATCAAAAGCCCTATCCAAGCCACTATACCGCTTATGCAAACGCTACTTGCCGTAAGCAAAGTCGCGCAAACTATGATGACACCTCGCTCAAGTGCGACATTTGCACCAAGCCTAGCCGCGCCAAGATCGCCAAGCGAGAGCAAATTTATCCGCCAACTCATAAGTATAAGCAAGATAACGCAAACCACCATGATAGGAGCAAGCACGTATAAATTTGACACATCTACCTTAGCCAGGCTTCCAAGCTGCCAATAAACAATGTCAGCTAGCTTGGTTTCTGGGTCTGCGATGTATTTTAAAAAGCCGATTATAGACATCATGAGCCCGCTTACGATGACGCCTGAAAGCACGAGCATCAAGGTGCTTGCTCGCCCCATAAGCTTTGGTATACTTAGCGTCATGCCAACGGCGATTAGCCCGCAGACAAACGCCATAGCCTGAATGCCAAGCAGTGAAAAATCAAGCAATATCGCACTAGCTGCACCCACGCAAGCGCCCGCCGAGACACCAAGTAGATCAGGGCTTACAAGCTGGTTTCTAAAAACTCCTTGATACGCGGTGCCGCTTACTCCAAGCGCAGCCCCTACCAAAATGGCTGCCACTATGCGAGGAAGGCGAATCTGCGTAATGACGTTATAGATATTTTGAGGTATTTCAAGCTCAAATCCAAGCAAAGCCAGCATAGAGCACGCCACATCGCTAAAGCCTACGCTAAATCTACCTATGCCAAGTGCTAAAATAGCTGTTACAAAAGTAAGCGCGACAAGCAAGATGAGCGTAAATTTAAAAGAAGTTCGCTTTTTCGTAATATTTAAATTCACGGCTAGCCTTTTAAAGCAAATTTAGCAAATCGAATTTGAAAAACATTAACTGCAAACATAGGCAGTGCAAGTAGTGCAAAAAGCCATGCAAAGTCATATACCATACCTCTTTCATTCAATACAAAGCAGAGCAAAACGACTATCATAAGCTCGCCAAAAGGCATTATGAAAAGATTATAAAAAACTTTTATATCCGTTTTAAAATGAGTAAATTTCAAATATAAAAACGACACGATAGAAGGAGTAAAAAATAGAGCAAACAATAATAAATTTTTGTTCAAACCAAAATAAAAATTCAATAAATTTAAATTTTCAGAGCTATAAAATAAAGAAGTCATACAAGATAGCACTACTGCTAAAATAGCTCCACCGATTATGAAATATTTAAAAGCCGGCTTTTTGTAACTAAATTCTCGCATAAGCTTCTCGTTTTTATAAATTAGGTTGAATTTGAACTATTTGCCCTCAGGACTTAGCCCTTTTAAGATGTAGCCAAACTCCTCGTCGCTTAGTTCGTAGTCCATAAATTTCTTATAAAATTTCTTCGTTTCAGCCATCATGTCGATATTTTGAAACTTCTCAGGATGCAAGGTTTTAGCCGCCCAAAGTATCTGAAGAGCACCTTCTGAGCCGTATCTATCCCAGCTAAAAACTCCGCTTGGATTTCCATAAATTCGCTTATCTTTAACCGCTTTTAGTCCCGAAAATACTACGTCTTTATAGATTTTTTCAACTGCCTGCTCGTTTTTAACGCCTCCAACGATGATCACATCAGGATCTGCTTTGATGATCTCTTCGGCAGTTATTTCTATCATGTTGCCCTCTTTTTTAATAGCGTTAACTCCGCCTGCAAGCTCGATCCACTCGTTTATGATAGTCTTTTTGCCATCAACTTTTAACAAATTTGTACCGTTTAGTATGTGAAGCACTTTTGGGCGATCGGTAGCTGAAATTTTACTCGTGATATCATTTACTAGCTTAAAATTTGAGTCAAAATAGTCGTTAAACTCTTTAGCTTTTTTAACCGCATCATCGCCGATTATCTCAGCTGTCATCATCACACTTTTTTTCATATCGTCATAGTTTGTAAAAAGCGCGTAAAATACGTTAAATCCATGCTTTACCAGCTCTTCGCGGTAGTTTTTGTTTGAAACGATGATAGCATCAGGAGCTAGCTTTACGAGTTCTTCTATCTGGATATCGTTGCCGTTTAGTGAAGCGGGAATTTGAG